>JAHELX010000621.1 GCA_024643945.1 Anaerolineales bacterium | reverse complement strand
ATGCGCTTCTGCGTGTGGATCTGCCCGGATGGGGAGCACGGATTGAGGGCAAAGTGCGAGACATTTATGTCATGAACGGGCAGCGGGTACTCATCACGACAGATCGCATCTCGGCCTTTGACCGGGTATTGGGCGCCATTCCCTTCAAGGGCCAGGTACTCAACCAGCTCAGTGCCTGGTGGTTTGAACAGCTGCGGGATATCGTGGCTAACCATGTGGTGGCTGTACCGGATCCCAACGTGACCATTGCTCGCGAGGCACAGTCCCTGCCGGTAGAGGTGATTGTTCGCGGGTATATCACCGGTGTCACCTCTACATCACTGTGGACGCTGTATAGCCAGGGGGTGGAACGGCCATATGGTCTGGACTTGTCTCCCGGCCTGCGGAAGAACGATCCACTACCCGAGCCGGTGATTACGCCCACAACGAAGGCTACCAGGGGTGCCCACGATGAGCGGTTGACCACAGCCGAAGTCGTGGAGCGCGGTCTGATAGCGCCTGATTTATGGGAAGAGATTCAGCAGGTGACGTTGGCGATTTTCAAGCGCGGTCAAGAGGTAGCACACCGGGCTGGGCTCATCTTAGTGGACACGAAATACGAATTCGGGTTGATTGACAGCAAACTGGCGCTGATCGACGAGGTACACACACCGGATTCCAGCCGCTTCTGGGTAGCCGAGAGCTACGAATCGGCCCAGGCTGCAGGGCAGGAACCGGAGAACTTTGATAAAGAGTTCCTCCGGTTATGGTTTGCCCGCCAGGGGTATCGAGGCGAAGGTGTACCGCCGGCCATGCCGCCGGACTTCGTAGCCCAAGTCGCGCAGCGCTACATTGCCGCGTACCAGCGACTAACCGGTAAGACGTTTGTGCCTGGCGCGCAGCCCGCGGCCGGGCGCATCCGTGACGCGCTGACCGAGTGGGCATAAGGCAGCCAAGTTAGGGGAGGCATTTATGGTATTTGTTCCTATTATTATGGGGTCGCGATCTGACCTGGAACACGCCCAGGCCATCGTGGAAGGGCTTCAATCGTTTGGCATCGCCAGCGAGGTGCGAGTCGCATCGGCGCACAAAGCGGCGAGTTACTTGTTAGACTTGTTAGCCGAATACGAAGCCGTTCCACAGCCGAAGGTGTACATCACCGTAGCTGGCCGCTCTAATGCGTTGAGCGGTCTGGTGGACGCCAATGTCACCGCACCGGTGATCGCCTGTCCACCTTATTCTGATCGCTTCGGCGGCTCCGACGTATTCTCGTCGCTGCGTATGCCTTCCGGGGTAGCGCCGGCCGTGGTACTGGAGCCCAAGAGCGCGGCTTTGCTGGCAGCGAAAATCCTGTCTCTGGCCGAGCCAACATTGCGAGAGCAAGTGGCTCAGGCACAGCAGGCGGCCATGCAACAAATCATAGTTGATGATGAGGAGGTCAAGCGGCAATCTTCATAGCCTCTGCCTGGGGGGGAAGGGGGGGACCAATATGGCAAATCGGACCTGCAATGTAACAAGTGATGAGTTAGATCGGCCACGAGAGGCGTGTGGAGTGTTCGGCATTTACGCCCCCGGCGCTGATGTGGCTCGTATTGCTTTCTTCGCTCTCTACGCGCTGCAGCATCGAGGTCAGGAGAGCGCCGGCATCGCCACCAGCGACGGCCACGCTGCCTATATCCACAAGGGAATGGGATTGGTGGCCCAGGTATTCAACGAAGACAACCTGCGTCCACTGAAAGGCCATCTGGCTCTAGGTCATAACCGCTATTCGACCACAGGATCGTCCCACATTCGTAACGCGCAGCCATATCTTATCGAGACAATGTACGGCCCGCTGGGGGTGGGACACAACGGTAACCTGACCAACGCGCCCACGCTGCGGCGCGACCTTTTAGAACGAGGTGTAGGACTGATCTCGTCCAGCGACAGCGAGGTGATTACCCAGATGCTGGCAGCACCTCCGCCAGGCGGAGAAGCTAATGGCCCGAACTGGGAAGCACGCATCGCAGCTTTCATGGCTGAGGCTGAAGGTGCTTACTCGTTGGTCGTTCTGACTCGAGACGCCATCTTCGCCGTACGCGATCCGCTGGGACTGCGCCCCCTATGCCTGGGCGAACTGCCCGCTGAGAACGGTACCCACGGCTACGTGGTCGCTTCGGAGTCGTGCGCCCTCGGTACTATAGATGCCCGGTATTTGCGGGAGGTACATCCTGGGGAGATCGTACGCCTGGACGCGCGTGGGCTGCACGCCACCCAGGGACAGACGCCTCCTTTGCGAGTAGCCCCTTGTGTTTTTGAGTATGTGTACTTTGCCCGACCTGACTCAATTTTGGAAGGTCAGACGGTCCACCGCGTGCGGCAACGTCTGGGAGAGGAATTGGCGCGTGAGGCTCCAGTAGATGCGGACGTGGTGATAGGCGTACCCGACTCGGCGACACCGGCGGCTATCGGATACGCCCGGGCATCAGGCATACCCTATAGCGAGGGGCTGACCAAGAATCGCTACATTGGCCGCACCTTCATACAGCCAGATGATCGCTTGCGACGGATGGGGGTGCACTTAAAATACAATCCGTTGATGGCCAACCTGGCGGGGAAGCGTGTCGTCTTGGTGGACGATTCCATCGTACGCGGTAATACCTCTGGGCCGATGGTACGGCTGCTGCGGGATGGCGGCGCCACCGAAGTGCATGTGCGCGTATCCTCTCCGCCCGTGCGACACCCCTGTTTTATGGGTGTGGACATGGCAACTCACGAAGAATTAATCGCCCACCACAAGTCGGTGGAGGAGATTCGGGAGTACATTGGTGCCGATAGCCTGGCTTATCTCTCACATAAGGGGATGATGCAGGCAATAACGGCCCAGTTCAGTGAGGATCAGGGGCATTGCAGCGCCTGCTTCACTGGCGAATACCCCATTCCCCTGGAGGAGTGGTGGACTCATCAGGCCTATGAGAAGCTGGCCTTCGAGGGAATATGGGGTGCTTGAACTGAACTGAGGGAGTTATATGGCGGCCTCGACAGATGTCCTTGTGGTTGGTAGCGGCGGGCGTGAGCACGCGCTGGCGTGGAAGCTGGCCCAATCGTCGCGTGTTGAGCACGTATGGGTGGCGCCAGGGAACGGAGGAACAGCGGGTAAACATATGCCAGCGGAGACTGACAGTGCCTCTGCCCGCGTCTCTAACGTGCCTCTGTCTGAGCACGATTTTGACGCGCTGATCGCCTTCGCTCAGCAAATGCGTATTGGGTTGACAGTCGTCGGGCCGGAAGCACCCCTGGCGGCCGGAATCGTGGATGCGTTCCAGTCGGCCGGCTTGCGTTGCTTCGGCCCTACACAGGCAGCAGCTCAAATGGAAGCGTCTAAGGCTTTCGCCAAAGCCTTTATGGCCCGTCACCACATCCCCACAGGCCGCTACGCTGCTTTTGCCGACTATCAGCAAGCATTGAGCTATATGCGACGTGTGGACTACAACGTGGTCATCAAGGCCTCAGGGCTGGCGGCAGGCAAAGGCGTGATTGTACCTGATACTCGAGATGAAGCAGAGGCCGCACTACGGCAGATTATGGTCGAGCGCGCCTTTGGCGCGGCGGGCGATGAAGTTGTCATCGAGGAGCGGCTCTACGGACAGGAAGCATCGGTGCTGGCCTTCACAGATGGACGGACTGTGGTGCCCATGCCGGCTGCACAGGATCACAAGCCGGTCTTCGACGGGGATCGGGGGCCGAACACGGGTGGAATGGGCTGCTACGCGCCGGCGCCGCTGATCGTACCCTCATTGCTGGATGAGATAGTGCGTGCGGTTTTGCAGCCGGCTGTGGATGGCCTGCAAGCAGAGGGAACGCCGTATGTTGGCGTGTTTTACGCTGGGCTGATGATCACCAAGTCCGGACCACGTGTGCTGGAGTTCAACTGCCGTTTTGGCGACCCGGAGACGCAAGTTATCCTGCCATTGCTGGAGAGCGACTTGTTAGATGTGCTGGAAGCCTGTCTGGACGGCACGCTGGATCAGGAGCAAGTGCACTGGCAGGCAGGCGCAGCGACGACGGTGGTAGCAGCGTCGGAGGGATATCCGGCGAGCTACCCGAAG
>JAHELX010000620.1 GCA_024643945.1 Anaerolineales bacterium | reverse complement strand
TAAAAAGCAACCGGTCTCCGTTTCGCGAATATCTCGTGCCTGTTGACCAGGTGGAAGAGACCACTCCCGACCTGATCAAGTTAAAGTGCACCCGAAACGATCTTGACCAGATGGAACCTTTTGAATATGAAGGATTTATTTGCTCGAAGCTACCTGACTATCTATTTATTACAGCTCCGGGGACCATAACTGACGGGGTAGTTACCTATGTTCCATTGAAAATCGACAACATCCCCCAGGGTGAATTAGCCGTGCGGCGCGGCGCTTGGGTGGAAGCGACCGATGGTTACGTGGGCCAGGTTGACGAGCTGCTGATCAACTCAAACACTATGCAGGTCACCCACCTTGTGCTGCTTACGAGGCATATCTTTAAGCAGAGGGAAATAACCATCCCCGTCTCGCAGATCGACCACGTTGATGAAGACACGATTTACCTGAAGCTGGACCGGCAGAGCGTCGAAGAGCTGCCAACTACGCCCATACGACGTTGGCAGCGAAAGGAGTTCCAATAAGCGCGAATAAAAAAGGCGCAAGTTCCCTTGAGAGAAACCCAAAAGGTTACGTAAAAGATCTCAGATCAGAAAGGGGACGAATTATGGACAAGATGCTTGTGATTGTATTCGACAGCGAGAGCCAGGCCTATGAGGGCTCAAAGGCTCTCCAGGAGCTGCAGCAGGAAGGCAGCATCAACCTCTACGCAAAGGCTGTGATCGCCAGAGACGCCAGCGGGAAGGTGTCGGCCAAACAGCAGGGCGACATGGGCCCTGTCGGGACGGCCGTGGGCGTGCTCACCGGGAGCTTGATCGGCATGATCGGCGGGCCAATAGGGCTCGCCATCGGCGCTGGCGCCGGGACGCTCGGGGGCTCAATGTTCGACCTGGCGCACCTCGGGGTCAGCCAGGATTTCCTCTACGAGGTGGAGCAATCCCTGCAGCCGGGCAAGGCCGCCGTCGTAGCCGAAGTTTGGGAGGAGTGGACCCTGCCGGTCGATACGCGTATGGAGGCCCTGGGCGGTACCGTCATCCGCCGCACACGTAGAGAATACTTGGAAGCTCAAATCGATAGGGACGTTGCGGCGCTCAAGGCTGATTATGCTGAGCCGGAAGCCGAGCTCGACCGGGCGACCGGGGAGGCCCGAGCGAAACTCCAGAAGAAGGTCGACGCGGCCAGGGGCAGGCTGCAGGCTGCACAGGATGCTATCCAGGCCAGAATCGAGGCCAGCCAGCAAGAGACGGAAGCGAAGATCAAGTCCTTGCAGGAGCAGGCAGCCAAGGAAAGCGGCGAACGGAAAGCCAAGCGTGAGGCGCACATCGCCGAGCTGCAGGCTGACCAGAAGCGGCGCAAGGATCTGCTTAAGGAAAAATGGGAACACATCAAGGAGTCCCTGTCCGGTTAAGGACCTGGCCTGACCCAAAAGTTGCAGCAAACGGCAATTTGCGCCGCTTGCTGCAACATTTTTGACCGTTCGGTGAGAATCAGGGGGAAAGTTGGAGCAAGAATGACACTTTTATAGCACTTTGGATTCATGATAGTCTCTCTCCTCGCTGGTATGCTTGGATCATAGCCAACGAGGTTTTTTGGGGGTAGGCATCGACTTGCCCAGATCGATGGCTGTCGACAATCAATCAATTTATGTGAACCCTTGCAGGAGGTCCCGAATGAGCAGTCCGAACATACCAACTGGAGATGGCAAAGAGAAGGACGACGAAACGCAAAAACTAATCCGTTCTTCGATCAGCTTCTTGATCGTCAGTTTAATCGGGATGTGGCTGTTTCAGCAATTCATCCTGACGCCTATCCTGGTCAGTGAAACGCAAATCCCATACAGCGAGTTCAAAGCCAAGATCGCGACAGGGGAGATCGTCGAGGTGACCCTGGGGCAAGAGCGGATCGTAGGAACCATGAAGAACCCGGATGCAACGGATACGAAAAACCCTACCATCCCCTTTACAACCAACGCCGTCCCGGATGGCGACGCGACGTTAATCCCGGCCCTGGATAAGGCTGGGGTCAAGTACAGTGTCAGCGAGCCGCCCAGCCCGTTGGGGAACTTCCTGCTGGCGTATATCCTCCCGCTGGCATTGATCGGCGGTATCTACTACATGGGCTATCAACAGATGGCCAAAAGCGGCATGGGCGTCGGTGGCATCTTCGGGGTTGGCAAGAGCAAGGCCACTGAAGTCAAGCCGGAAACGGTGGGGGTCACCTTCAAAGATGTGGGCGGCGCCGATGAAGCCATTGCCGAACTGCAGGAGATCATCCAGTTTATGAAAACGCCCGAGAAGTTCGCCCGCCTGGGCGGCCGCATCCCGAAAGGGGTGCTGCTGGTCGGGCCTCCCGGCACCGGCAAAACGCTGCTGGCGAAGGCGACTGCCGGGGAGGCAGGCGTGCCCTTCTTTGAAACCAGCGGCTCCGAGTTTGTAGAGATGTTTGTGGGGGTGGGCGCAGCGCGGGTGCGCGACCTGTTCGAACAGGCCCGCCAGGCCGCCCCGGCGATCATCTTCATCGACGAAATCGATGCGATCGGGCAGTCACGCGCTGGGACGCCGCAGGTTGGCGGCAACGACGAACGCGAGCAGACCCTCAACCAACTCCTGAGCGAGATCGACGGGTTCTACCCCGAGAAGGATAAGCCGGTCATCATCATGGCCGCCACCAACCGGCCCGAAATCCTCGACCCGGCCTTGCTGCGCGCCGGCCGCTTTGATCGCCAGATCACGGTGTCGGCCCCCGACCTGACCGGCCGCCTGCAGGTCTTGCGCATCCACAGCCGGAATATCACGCTTGCACCTGATTTCGACCTGGAACGGGCGGCCAGGATGACACCCGGCTTCAGCGGAGCGGACCTGGCCAATGTGATGAACGAGGCCGCCTTGCTGGCGGCCCGCCGTAGCGCCAGCGCGGTGACGATGCAGGACTTCGAGGCCGCCATCGAGCGGGTGGTGGCCGGACTGGCAAAGAAGACGCGCGTGATGAACGAGCAGGAGCGCACCACCGTGGCTTATCACGAGAGCGGCCATGCGCTGGTCGCCGAGCTGGTACCTCACGCCGACCCGGTGGCCAAGGTGAGTATTGTGCCTCACGGCCGTGGCGCCCTGGGCTATACCATGCAGATGCCCACCGAGGACCGCTACCTGCTGACGCGCGAAGAGCTGGAGGACCGCCTGGCGGTCATGCTCGGCGGGCGGGCGGCCGAACAGGTCGTGTGCGGAGCCATCAGCACCGGCGCAAGCGACGACATCATGAGGGCGAGCGAGCTGGCCCGCCGCATGGTGACGGAATTTGGCATGAGCGACAAGCTGGGAACGGTGCGCTATGCCACCCAGCAGTACCAGTTCCTGTCGGGCGAAACCACCGCCACTGCCAGCCCGGAGACGTTGAAGATTATCGATGAAGAAGTCCAGCGGATTATCGATGGGCAGTACAAGCGAGCCCAGCAGTTGTTGACGGACCACCGAACTGCCCTGGAAAGTGTGACGCAACAATTACTGAAGACGGAAACCATAGATGGCACCGTGGTAAAGCAGGCACTGGCAGAAACGGCCACATCACCGAACAATGGTGACCGTGTTGTTGTCCAAGGTGTACCGATCAAGAATAAGCTATTCCCTCTGAGCGAGGGGACGGAGGAAAAACAATGATCCCCATCCGAGACGAAATTCCTACCCGGGAAACCCCGGTGGTAAATTACCTGCTCATCGCGACGAATGTCCTGGTCTTTCTGTGGATGTTCTTGATGCCCGAGTCGGCACTGGAAACATTCGTCAACAAGTATGCCATGGTCCCGGCGCATTTCGCCGACGGGGTGGACCTGGGAGATATCCTCACCATCTTCACCAGCATGTTCATGCACGCCGGGTTAGCCCATATTGGCGGAAACATGCTCTATTTATGGATTTTTGGCGACAACGTAGAAGACCGCCTGGGACACTTCCGATACCTGGTGTTTTACCTGGTAGGCGGCGTGGCTGCTGACCTGACCCATCTTGCTACCAACTGGGGTTCAGACCTGCCAACCGTTGGGGCCAGCGGCGCGATTGCGGCTGTGCTTGGCGCCTATCTGCTGT
>JAHELX010000619.1 GCA_024643945.1 Anaerolineales bacterium | reverse complement strand
GGCGACGGTCGGCGCGCGACGGTCGAAGCGAGCCGAATCGGTAATGCCGTAGACGGTGACGCCGGGGATCTCCATCAGCCCCTCGATCAGCCGCTCGATCAATAGTCGCTCGTAGGCGCGAACCGCCGCCATAGCCGTCTTCAAGTGTAACCTTCTGCCCTCAAACCCTGGAAACTGATCGGCAAAGGGTGCACCAAATTCAGCCCCCAGGTCGGCCAGGTAGTTGATGGCCGCCGTCGTCCCTGCCAATCCCTCGTGGTTCTTGGTGCCGGTTTCGAATTTGTCCGGCGGTTCATCCTCGGCCGGGCGGACTTTGTAGGCGCGGAGTTGGTCCAGCAGCTCGTAACGTCCGTAGAGGACACCCATGTGCGGGCCGAAGAATTTGTAGGCGGAGCAGACCAGGAAGTCGCAATCCATAGCCTGCACGTCAATCGGTCCGTGGGGTGCGTAGTGGACCGCGTCCACGTAAACCCAGGCCCCCGCCGCGTGGGCCATCTGGCCGATGCAGCGCACGTCGTTGATGGTCCCCACCGCGTTGGAGGCGTAACCCACCGCCACCAACCGCGTCCGTTCGTTGATGAGGTCGGCTAACCCCTCCATATCCAGCGTGCAATCCTCGGGGTGGAAGTCGGCGTGGCGGACGACCACGCCCCCCTCCTCCAACGCCAGCCAGGGCGCGATATTGGCATCGTGATCCAGCCGGGTGACGACGATTTCGTCGCCCGGGCGCAGCCCGCGACCGATGGCCCGGCTGATGGCGAAGGTGAGGGTCGTCATATTAGGGCCGAAGATGATCTCGTCCGGCGAGGGGGCATTGAGAAAATCGGCCATGGCCTGGCGTGCTTCGAGGATGACTTCATCCGTGAGATGGCTGGTGATGTAGGCGCCGTGGACGTTGGCATTGGCCTGCACCAGATAGTTGGCCATGGCAACAATGACCGAACCCGGCACCTGGGTGCCGCCCGGCCCGTCGAAGTAAACGAAAGGTCGCCTGTGCTCGGCGGTTTGCTGCAGGGCGGGGAACTGGTCACGCAGGACTGAAAGGTCTGGGGTAGCAGATGTCATGGCGAATTCCTTCCTGGAGAATGTTGGCAGATGAGATGCATTATATCACCGGGAATGTGCTGCGACAAGCGATATATTGAAAGCCCGGGACAAATGTGTTATACTCATTCGGCAGAGACTGGACTTTTTAGTAGAGAGAACAGGGGCGTACCTTTCAATATGACAGAAGATAAAACCACGAATTGCCCCACTTGCCAGGCTATTATTCAAGAGGGTCTGGGTGTTTGTCCCCACTGCAATCAAGCGCTATGCCCGGAATGCGGCGCGGCCGTGGGCGAGGCTGACGATACCTGCCCGGTCTGCGGAGTGGCCTTTGATTTGATTTGTCCCCTCTGCGACGGCGTGGTAACGGCGGAAGACGAGATATGCCCTCACTGTGGGGCCGAATTTGCCAGGCAGGAAGGGGAAGATGACGCGGGAGAGAGCGAAGACTTGCCGTTCGCCGTCGAGCTCTATCTCCCATCCGACCTGGCGGAACTGGGCCGCTGCCCCACCTGCCACGGCCCGATGGATTATGCGGACGGGCTCTGCTCCCAGTGTGGCCAACTGGTTTGCCCCCGTTGCGGAGCCGCCATCGGTGACGAGGACGAGACCTGTCCTAAGTGTAGACTCGCTCTCGTCTTTGCCTGCCCTAACTGTAATCTCGAACTCACCGCCGGGACCGGAGTCTGCCCCGATTGCAATACGCTCTTTGTCCAGACCTGCCCCCAATGCGGGACGCGCATCTGGGACGGGGCGACCGCCTGCCCTCAATGTGAGCAAGCGTGGGATCTGTCTCGCTATGACCCGATCCCCACCACGATCATCCGTGGAGATGATGGTTCGCCGGCTTTGACCCTGGGCACCTGCCCCACCTGCGGCCGGAAGTTCCCGTTCCGCCATGGCCCCTGCCCCACCTGCGGGCACGTCGCCTGTCCCACCTGTGAGCAAAACTTAGGTCCCAACGTGGCCGCATGTCCCCGCTGCGGGCCGATCCGCTGGACGAGCGATGAGGCACTTGACACAGAGAACTTAGAAGACGCTGAGTATCCAGAAGAGGAAGATGTCTGCCCTGAGTGCGGGGCCTATCTGGCGCCCGATGCGGCGCAGTGCCCGGTTTGCGGCCTGGCCTTTGATCTGGTCTGCCCCCGCTGCGACACGCCCGTGCCTCCTGACGCCCAGGTATGTCCGGCCTGTGGGGTTGACCTGAGCGGCAAGTGTCCCACCTGCAGCGCCGACTTGCCGCCTGACGCCAGTGCCTGTCCCCACTGCGGGCAGGAGCTGTGTCCCGTTTGTCACTCTGCCGTTGCCGACGATGCAGCCCAATGTCCCGTCTGCGGCCAAATCTTTGATTTCTTTTGTCCCCAGTGTGAGACGCAACTGGCGTCCGACGCCAGCGTCTGCCCTGCCTGTGGTCTCCACTTCGCGGAGCTGCCAGAGGGGGACAGCGCCACCAGGGCTGGTTTTTGATGCACACCTGATTATGAACAGGCTGTCTTCGCTATTCCTTTACACGCGCTACAAAGTGGGTTTCCGCTGCGCCAAGGATTCTGGATAAGCATCTGGCTACGGTATCCTGATCGTGTGTGGCGGTCGAGTAGTTTCTCGTATGTCGCGGGAGGCATAAGGCGATGAAGCAAATATTAGCTCTCCTGGCGCTGACCAGTTCGTTATTGATCGCTTGCAGCGCTATGCCGACGCCTGATATAGAAGCAACCGTGCAGGTGGCGGTTGCAGCCACACAAACCGCGCAGCCCACCGCAACACCCACACCATTGCCAACCGACACACCCATCCCCTTAGCGACACACACGCCCGAGCCGACTGCTACGCCAACGGCTACCCCCACGACGACACCTTCCCCTACCACCGTTACCGAAGATGTGAGGTATGCCCTGGAACCAACAGCAGAGCGTCTTTGGCCTGGCCCCGCACCGGGATCAGAAGATATCGAGAATAGTGAAGAGGTCATCAATAGCCCTGAGGAGCAGAACGAATTCGGCCTCAATCGCAGCATCAGCAACGTTTCCGTACCGACGTTGGCGATCTACTTGCCGCCGGAAGATATTGCAACGGGTAGTGCCGTAATCATTTGTCCTGGCGGAGCCTTTCAACGTATCGTGATCGACAAGGAAGGACACGACGTCGCCAGGTGGCTGAACAGCATGGGGGTGGCCGGGGTCGTCTTGAAGTACCGTACCGGCGCCCCGGAGGATGCTTTGCTGGATGTACAGCGAGCTATTCGCATGGTCCGCAGCCGCGCCCAGGAGCTGAACATCCGTTCGGATCGAATTGGCGTCATGGGCTTTTCCGCTGGAGGATACGTGGCTGCATGGGCGGCCGTGCGCTTCGATGAGGGTCAACCCGATGCGAAAGACGCGTTGGATCGGATCAGTTCTCGGCCAGACTTCGTCTCTCTGATTTATCCCGCCATCCCCGAGAATATTGAGAAATACGTCACCCAAAACACGCCCCCGGCGTTCCTCGTCCACGCCGACGACGATCAGCGCGTGCCCTCCGAGCATAGTGTCCGCTTCTACCAGGCACTGCGGAACGCCAAAGTTCGTGCCGAGATTCACGTCTACGCCACCGGCGGCCACGGCTTTGGACTGGGCATCCACGGCGGGCCTGCTGCCAGTTGGCCCCAATCTTTTAGCGAGTGGCTGAGTACCCCATCACAGGGATTATGATATGATACAGATTACGCCCATGAGGCCGAATCTAACTTATCAAAATCACTTTGATGGGGCACTGAGTTCATTGCCAGGTTTTTGAGAAGCCGATCTGAAGTAGCCTGTATCCCTTGATTACTGCAATCGAATGCGATAAGGAGGAAAGATGGTAGCACCCATACGTGAGCAGATAGAAAAAGCCATTGAAGCCGTAGGATCATCCGGATTAAACCTGCGCAGGCAGAACCTGCAAAAGCTGGACCTGTCGGATCTGGCCCTCACAAAAGCCGACCTGTTCAAGGCTGACCTGACCCGGGCCAATCTGCACGGAGCGGACCTGCGCCAGGCCAGGCTGGAAGC
>JAHELX010000618.1 GCA_024643945.1 Anaerolineales bacterium | reverse complement strand
CGCCTGATTTTGGCAGCAGAACTTCCGCACCGGCAATGATATCCTGTACATCAGCTTCCTCGGCGAAGGTCAGCGCACCGGTTACACAGGCGTCAACACAGCGTGGTTCATCGATTGGGTAGCCCCTGTCGAGTAGATGTGTACATCCAGTGCATTTTTGGGCGATCTTCAGATCCTGGTTGAAGGAAATAACGCCGCCGTAAGGGCAGGCATCGATACACATCTGCGTCCCTGTGCACTTGGCCGGGTCGATCAGAACGAAACCATCATCCCGCTTGTAAATAGCTGTGTTCGAGCAGGCGGGAATACAGGGAGCTTCATCGCAGTGCATGCACAGTGTGGGAACATAAGCAGCCTTCATTTTGGGCTGGGTACCGCGAATGTACTCGTTCAATTTGAACCAGAACTGTCCTGTTTCCGGCTGAGGCTTGGCATAAGGCATCCAGTCATTGCCGCAGTGTTCGTCCTTACAGGCAACCTGACAACTGTGGCATCCATTGCACTTTGCAGCATCAAAGACAAAGACTTTCATTACACTCCTCCTTCAACCCAGCCGCTGAAGAATGGCCCATAAGCCGGGTCATAGCCTCTCGCAAATGCTTCGGGATACTTGTCTCGCCACTCGTCCATCTGGTTCCCGGTTACCTTCTCGATCTCGGCCAGGAAGTGAGTGCAGGCTAAACCAAAAACATTACGAGAGAAAGACGACTTGGGATTGATACTGTTAGGGTTGCCCCCTCGATGAAGCTCGCCTGGAATGATATGGTGTCCGCCCCCGGCCTTCTCAAAACGTAACGCTCCGGGTATGATCCGTTGATCTATAACCGCGCCGCCGAGAACACCGCCCCTTTCGTTATAGACCCTGACAATATCTCCGTCCTTTATGCCCCTCTTAGCGGCATCCGCCGGGCTGATCCATACGGGCGAGTAGGCGTATCCATCCCAACCAATGACCTTTTCGATTTCCCTGATCCACGGTACATCAGAGAACATTGAATGGTGTTTCCAGGTCGAGGTGTCAGAAACCACCACCAGGGGATATGTCTTGGCTCTTTCGCTTGTGAGGTCTTCATCATGGGTCCAGCCTTCAGATGCGGGACCCCCTACCACATAGCGTGCCACCGGCGGTCTTTCTTTGTCGTCAGGGAAGTTCTCTTTCAGCAGTCCGGATTCGATTTCAAGCAGACCGGACGGTGTTCTCAAGGGATTTTTGTTGGGGTCATCATAGAAGGCTTTGTAGGCAGGTTCTCTGTCATACCATTTTGGGTCAGGCGTTTGAGGGAAGTAGCCCTTCTCTACCAGTTTCTCCCAGCTGACCAGGTCCGTGATGCCTGATTCCTCGTAGCCTTCTTTAAGGCGCTCTTGGATGAGATCCTCGTAACTCTTGCCACCGGTAAGCTGATCGGCAAAGCCCAGCTTCCTGGCGACCTCCAGAACCGCCGCAAGGTCGGTCTTGGCTTCACCTGCGGGGGGAATGAGGGGCTCTGTGCGGAGTGTAAGGCTGTTGTAGACATCAATCGTAGAATTGATGTCCGGCTGTTCCGGGGCGGTCGTGATCGGCAAGATGATATCCGAAAATGGCAAGCCATCTTCCATCCACATGGTCTGGTGTACAATGCATTCCAGCTTTGGGCTTTGCATGGCTAATTGCGATCCAAACCCCCATTGAGCGCTAGCCGTATAGCTGGCACTTGTTCCCCATATCATATGGATCTCAGACTTCCCTGCCATGGGATAGGTATACTTAGTGAACTGGTCACCAACGGGATAGAATTCAACCGGCGGGTCAAGAATGGCTTTGTTAAAGTAGTCCCTCGGGAAAAATTGCCGTTCTTCTGCAGGGGGTACCTTTACGTCTGCCGCCATAGCGGCTGCCATTTTGGAATTTGCACCAACCCCCCCAACATTTGGGGTCTGGGCTGCACCGCCAATCACGGAGCGAAGTTGCTGTAACTGGTGCTTGCCCGGTCCTCCCAGCCCCTGCATGCACTGCAGGTAAAGCTGTACCCTCTGGGGATTGTCCGCGTATATAGTCCTACCGACAGCACCTCCACCGGAGCGCCCATAGCCGATTGTTGTTGGTTTGGATTGCCATGCTCGAGCCAGGGCTTTGATGGTCCATGTCGGAACGCCGCATAGCGGCGAAGCCCACGCCGGTGTCTTGGGAATGCCGTCTTCCTCACCCATGACGTAAGCCCTAAACTTGTCAAAGCCAACTGTGTGCGTATCCAGGTACGCCTGATCGTATGTGTTTTCTTTTAGCCACGTATACGCTATGGCCAACATCATAGCGGCATCCGTTTTGGGTAACACCGGGATCCATTTGTCAGCGTAAAGACTTGCTCCCAGATTCAGGTTAGGGGTTATAGCTACTCGCTTTATTCCCAGCTCACCGAACCAGCGATACCACATGCCTTGCACCATTCCAAGCGTATACCGCCACGTCTTGGCCTCGGGGTCGGCCGCCCAAAGCAGAATCATGTCAGCATTTTCGGCTACGTCCTTAAGCACGTCAACAGGCTCGTAGTCGGTACCCAAAACATACCTTCCGCCCAGCTGCCCGCCCGAGCTGCTTCTTGCCGCAACTTCCTCGCCTGTGATGGGTGTGCCATACTGCTTCATTGCCCACCACTGCATGAAAGTTCCTTGGAGTTCATGGCTACCAGGCACATTATGCCCTTCATCATGACCACCACTATAGACGGGGCATAACGCCTCTGTCCCATACTTATCTGCCACCCTCTTCATTTCGTTGGCGATTATCGTTGCCGCCTCATCCCAGCTGATTCTCTTGTACTGGCTTATGCCACGGTTTTGCGCGTTTATCTTGTTTGGATCCCCTCCGGGCTCCCAGTCTACCCTCTTCAGCGGATATAAGACCCTGTTGGGGGAGTTTGTGCGCTTTCTGTGGCACAGGTAGTAAGCCGGCGGAGGAGACTTCATAGGTGCCGTCCAGGTCTTGCCGCGCGCCGTAATCGTCCAGGGCTTGAGTTCCGAGTAATCTTCATCAAAGTGCACCCGTCTCCCCCTGACGATGCGACCGTTCTTAACGTCAAAGGCTATCAGATGCTGAATTTGCACTACTTTTGTCGTCTCTGGTTCCAGGGCTGGTGGAAGTACTCCTGTTACTGGTACTTCCTTGATTACCTCTTTGACTACCTCTACTTCTTTGACTACCTCTTGCGGAGGAACCAGAGCATAAGTTACCCCCGCCCCAGCTGCCGCCCCAGCTGCCGCTCCACCAACTACTAAACCAGCACCCTTGATAAACTGCCGCCTTGAGACTGGATTTGCTCCCTTCCCTTCTTCCTTTTCTTCCATTTTCTCTTCCATTTTTTTCTTCTCCTTTACTAAGATTTGTCGGCATCCGTCTCCCGGCCGACAATCTCTAGCTCTGCTCCCGGCGGAGCAGACTTTCCACGCCCTGGCTAAACAGGGGATGACTGGAAAGCATGACAACATGATTCATAGACTCTCCTCCTTACTGAAAGCGAGACAACTCACTATTAATATACCGTCTTCGACCCTTCCCTCCTACACTAACCTGGGCGATTTGGGGATGAAAAAGGAGCTATCTTTCCGATAGCTCTTGCAGGTCCCATCAACAACCCGTATCACCCACATGGGCAAGCCACCCGAGGTATGCATAGCCCAGGCGGGCTATTATGGCGGCGAGGAATCGCCAACCAGCCCCTCACGCACCGCGTACACGGCGGCCTGGATGCGGTTCTGCAGGTGCAGCTTCTCCAGGATGTTGCGCAGGTGGATCTTCACCGTGTTCTCGCTGATGGATAAGGCCACGGCGATCTCCTTATTGCTGGCGCCTTGAACTACCTGCTCCAGCACCTCGGTCTCCCTGGGCGTCAGTTCGTCCCTTGCCTCCGAGGGTTGAACCAGACTTGGATCCGGCTGCCTGAACTCCTGCAGGATCTTGGCCGCCATGACCCCGGAGATAGCGACCTCTCCCTGACGGATCCCCTCCAGCATATCAAAAAACTGGTAGGGCTCCAGATTCTTCAGCAGATATCCCTCTGCCCCGTTCTTGATGGCCGCAAACAGGTCCCGGTCGTCATCGGA
>JAHELX010000617.1 GCA_024643945.1 Anaerolineales bacterium | reverse complement strand
CCGCTGACGCCCGGTCAGGTCGTGGCCTACGGGGGGCGGCTCGGCCGCCGCTTCGGTTAGGGCCTGGACGGCGGCAGGCGCCAGGGTAGAGCGGCCGGCGTGGGCGGAACGGATGGCCTCGGCCAGGTCCTCAATTCCGGCATCTTTGAGCAGGTAGCCGATGGCGCCCGCTTGCAGGGCGCGCTTCACCCGCTCGCTCTCCCGGTAGCTGGTCAAGGCAATCACCTGCACCCCCGGGTTTTGCTCCCGAATGGCCCGCGTGGCCGCCACACCGTCCATTCCCGGCATCGCCATATCCATCAGCACCACATCCGGGCCTACTTCCTCGCACAGGCGTAAAGCTCCCTCGCCGCTTTCCGCCTCCCCCACCAGCTCCAGGTCGTCAAAAGCCAGCAGTGAGAAACGAATGCCATTGCGCACCACGGCGTGGTCATCCACCGCCAGCACCCGAATCCTGCTCTGATTTTGCATGCGACTACCTCCTTCCCATACCTTTCCAGTGGACCTCGATCCGGGTGCCCCGCCCGGGTTGGCTGTCAATGCGGATCTCAGCGCCGATACTCTCGGCTCGTTCGCGCATGATGCCCAAACCTAACTGGTCGGGCAGAACATCGCCTGGATCGAAGCCGCGGCCATCATCGCTGACCTCGAGGCTCACCTGTCGCGGCTGGCAGCGCAGGCTGATCAGCACCTGCTTGGCCCCGGCGTGTTTGGCGACATTGTTGAGCGCCTCTTGAGCGATGCGGTACAGCACAATCTGCACATCCGGCTCCAGAGAAGTGTCCCCCTCCACCCGCAAGGTGACGGGTATGCGCGTCCGGCTGGTGACCGCTTCGGTCAAATGCCGCAGCAGCTCTCCCACGGGCTTTTCGGTCAGCGCGGTGGGACGCAGTTCCACCAGCATGGTGCGCATCTCGGCCAGCGCGCCGCGCGTCAAATGGCGCAACTCATCCAGGCCGTCACGCCCCTCGGCCGGATGGCGCTCCCATACGCGAGGTATCGCCTCGGCAATCAGGCTGGCCGAAAAAAGAGTCTGGGTGACGGCGTCGTGCAGGTCGCGGGCCAGACGTTCGCGCTCGGCGCTGGCCGCCGCCTGCTCGATCTGGCTTCTCAGCCGCGAGTTCTCAATCGCCAAGGCGGCTTGATCGCTGAAAGTGATGGCCAGTTCCACTTCCTCTTCAGACAACGCGCGCGGCTCGGTGTAATACAGTAGAATCCCGCCGTAAATCTCCCCCTTGGCGATGATAGGCACCGCCAGCCAGGCGCGGTAGAGATTTGCCCAGGACCGGGCCGGCTTCAGCTCCAGCGAGGACGCATCCTGGACCAGGGCTGCATCGGGCACGGCCACCGGTCGACGCGACACAATCGCCTGTTTTAAGGCTTCCTGACCGATAGGCACCTTGGATCCGGCCACGTAGGTGATCAGTATACCTTTAGCCGCTTTGACAGCCCAGGTGCCCACCTCGCTTTCCAGGCGGTAGACCCCCACCGCCTGGGTATCCAACAACTGCCGAGCCTGGCTAGCGATAAAGTCCAGGATTTGGTCCAGCGATTGGTCTGAGTTGAGGGCAGACAGAACATCCCTCAGGCTCTCGGCAATCTGCCGCCGGCGTTCGGCTTCCCACCGGCGCTCCTGTTCCCGGTGCCTGGCCGCTTCAGCCGCGTCTCTGGCCTCTTGCAGCGCCTGCTGCGCCTGCACCCGTTGGGTGATGTCGCGGCCCACGGATTGGAATTCGACCAGCCGTCCCCCACCGTCAAAAACCCCCCGGTGCGTCCATTGGGTCCAGGCGATTCTGCCGCCGGGAAGCATCACGCGGTATTCGTCGGTCAGGGCGGGACGCTCGGGCGTGATGGTCTTGATCTTCTGGCGCGCGGCATCCTGGTCCTGGTCGGCAATCAGTGGGAACAGATCGCTGCCGACGGCCTGGTCTTGGGTGATGCCAAAGTAGGCGCAGTAGCTCTCGTTCACAAAGGTGCGCGTCCCGTCGGGCAACCAGCGTACAATGAGCTCGGCTTGATCCTGGACCACACGCCGATAGCGCGCTTCGCTCCGCTTGAGCTCTTGATCCACGGCGTGCTTATACAGGGCCATCTCCAGCGTGCTGTGCAAATCGTCCGTTCTGAACGGTTTCACCAGGTAGCCAAAGGGTTGGCTGACTCTGGCGCGTTTCAACGTCTCGTCATCCGAATAGGCTGTCAGGTAGATAACTGGGATATCAAAGCGATCGCGAATTTGATCGGCAGCTTGTATGCCATCCATCTCCCCTTTCAGCCCAATATCCATCAATACCAGGTCCGGTCGCAGTTCCCCCGCTTTCTCTACGGCAGCCGGCCCCGAATCGACCACAGCCGGCACCTCATATCCCAACTCCTTGAGCCTATCCTGGATGCCCCTGGCGACCAGCGCTTCGTCCTCGACAATCAGGATTCGCACATCTCCCATACCCTCTCCGCCTCCCTGTCCATTGATTCGCGGCGGGCCATCCTCGCCCGTCGGCGTGCTTATGTGTTGAAGGCTATCCTAAACCTGGTTCCCTGGCTTCTATCCAGTTCGAGGCTGCCCTCCAGTTGACCGGCCAGTAGCCGGACCACGGTCAGCCCCAAGGTCGCGGGATTTTGAAGATCCACATCGGCGGGTATCCCGACGCCGTTATCGCTGACCGTCAGCTCTATGCCGCCTTCGGCCGCCGGCCGGGCGCGCATGATGATACGTATCTCATCGTCCCGATTCCTTTCGAGGGGAAAGGCGTGTTTAAAGGCATTGGAAACCAGTTCGTTGATGATCAAGCCGCAAGGGATCGCCCGCTCAACCTCCAGCAACACATCGGACACCGCGGTCTGGATCTGAATGGCCCGGGTGTCGTAGGAACGCTGCAAATCGGCCACCAAACCTGAGATGTAGGAACCCATGTCGATGCGGGCCAGGTCTCGGGAGCGGTACAAGTGCTCGTGGATATTGGCCATGGCCTGAATGCGATGCTGGCTTTCCTGGAAGGCAACGCGCACGCGTTCGTCGGCGGTGGCATGGGCCTGAAGGTCCAGTATAGTGGAAATGACCTGCAGGTTGTTCTTGACCCGGTGGTGGATCTCCTTCAGCAGCGTCTCCTTTTCGGCCAGGGCTGCCTCGAGGCGCTGGCGCGCCTCTCGGCCCTGGGTGACATCTTCCCCGATGGCCTGGTACTCCACCGGCTGCCCGGTCTCATCGAACAGGGCGCGGTCGGTCCAGCGCTGCCAGCGGATTGTGCCGTCTGGCGCGACTACCGCGTGCTCGTAGGTGACCGCCGGGTTCTCAGGGCTGAGAGATGTGTAGTGCGCTCGCACCCCTTCCTGCTGATCCTCAGGGATGAATTGATAGAAGTTGTACCCTTCTAATTCCTGGCGTGGCTTGTCGAAGTAGCGGCTGTAATGCTGGTTGACGAAAGTCAGGGTCCCGTCCGGCAAAAAACGGCAAACCAGGGCCGGCATGTCCTCCACCAGGATCCGATAGCGCGCTTCGCTCTGGCGCAGCGCCTCTGCGGTCTGCTTACGCTCGGCAATTTCATGCCGGGCCTGCTCGTATAGCTGAGCATTTTTGATGGCTACCCCCACCTGAGCCGCGAGCAACTCGGCCAACTGCACGTCCTCCTCGCCAAAGGTTCTCCGCCCAGAGTCGGCAAAGACTCCCAGTATGCCGATGACCTGCCCATCCAAAAGCAAGGGGACTCCCATCACGGCACTGGGCGGCGAGGAAACGAGGACGGTGGCGCGCCCTTTCCAGTGGGTATAGTCGTTGATGATAAGCGGTCTTGCAGTTCCAAACACCTGGCCCGCCATGCCTTCATTTACCTGCAGGACGAAACCAACGCGGTCTGCGTTGATTCCAGTGCCCTCGACCAACCGCAGCACATTCTCGTCTGCCTCATACATATAGATACCACCACCGCGATCGGCGTCAAGCAGCGCCACCGCCTGTTCCATGATACTGTGCAACAGAACCGGCATCTTCAACTCAGACCCGATTTCCAATGAGACCTGGTGCAGGGCTTGCAGGGCGCGGTTGTGCCTTTTAAGTACCTCTTCGAATTGCCTGCGCTCGGTGACATCTTCCACCACGGTCA
>JAHELX010000616.1 GCA_024643945.1 Anaerolineales bacterium | reverse complement strand
CGGCACGGGTGAACGTAGAGACAGGTGAACAGTTCTTCTCACCGCAAACGGTTGAGCAATTGCAGCACATCATTTGGGAGGAGCGACAGCCGATTCGGGTCATTCAAACGCCGGTATTTGAGTTTGTATAGAATGTGAATTGGATGTCGCTCTCCGGGTTAACGTTCTACGGGCAAAGCGGGATTTTGGGGGCGTAATTAGAATTACGCCCCTGATTTATGCTTCCTGAAGTTTGGGACGAAATTGATACCCGTATTCTGGACTTAACAAAAATGCCCTGTATATTTATAGAGCTTTGAAGGTGCAACAGAAAATCCGCCTAATTCGGCGGGTTTTCTGTCCAACCCAGGCTGGATCGAGCCTGAGTTTTTCAATTTTAGTCGCTAATGTTACAATCGTCTTAGGTTTGTGGCTTGAGACCAGCGGCTACCCGCAATGGTTTTGGACTTAACTTGCAGACACACCGTCAGGTTCCAGTCAACCGGCCTTGTTCAACGCAGGATGATGTGGCGGCTCCCTATCTTCTCATCCGCAGTCCCTTTGCATATGTTACCTGTCTTCAACACAGGTCTCTACGCCTCCGCCGTGCCACATTAATCCTTAAATCGTTAGGTGGGTGGGGCATCGCCACGGGGGAGTCGCCTAATACAAGCGAGCAAGTCCCATCATGCCATTGCTCTCTCACTTGGTTTATGGTAAAATATGTTCAACCACATCACAGTAGTGGGGCCTACCCTTCCTGTAAAGCCAAAGGGGGAAACCGTGAGAAATTGACGGCCGACTCTCGCATGGGAAATGATCTCAAGTGAGTGGTCGGCTGTTTGCTTTATTCATCATCGCTTCTTGAATCGCCTGCCGAGCAAGGAGAGGAAAAATGACATTCGAGGAGTCATGGCTCAATGTCAACAGAGTCTTACAGGATACGTTTAAACTAGATAATCGACGAATTGCGTGGTTAAGTGACGTAAGAGATCAAGTCAGACAATTGGCATCACTGGGGATATCGACGGCTCCCGACTTCACTCTGCACAATGAAACCCACTCGGATAACGTGGTGCTGTTGATAGGCCGCTTGGCGGAGCACTTCAAGTCACAATTGTCAGGGCATGAATTATACCTCCTCGCTGCGTCGGCGTATTTGCACGATGTGGGAATGTTCTTCAGTGAAGCAGATTTTGTAGATCGCATCTTGCCTAACCTTGGAGAGACTCTTAAGTTCTGTCCACAAGATTCATGCGACAGCGGTGCAGCATATCAAGAGAGTTTGCTTGGGAAATCTGTAGACGCTCAGATTCGCATCGTGCATCACTTGCTGAGCGCGTTTCGCATTTTAGAAGAAGGAAGAGAATTGTTCAGGCTAGCATCGCCGGAAGAAATTAATGATGTGATAACGATCTGCCGAGGACATCGCAAGGCTAACTTACGCAGCCGCGGATGTGATTGTTACAAAACCAGGCCAACAAGGTTTGGTCAGGTGCAACTAGGCCTACTGGCAGGGTTACTGCGCCTGGCAGACGGTTTAGACTTTTATCCCGAGAGAACACCAGAAGGAGTGTTTCGAACACGAGCACCAGACCTGCTAAAGAATCCTGTTGCACTTAAGCACTGGTTGACCCACATATTTGCTGAAGCTGTATATATCTCAATTGAAAATCAAGGCGGTAATCGTTGCCTGGATCTCCAAATTCATATGGCTGTGGATACCAGACGAACGCTAAACGGACGAACCTACAGAGAATTCTTTGCCCCACTGTTCGATGAGTTCTTGAAAGAAGCGCAAAGCTCGGATTTTGACGCGGAACAGTATCCTTCTTCTCTCCTCAAATTGTTTGACATTGAAGATATCCAACTGACTCAACATATAAGGGAAGGAGTTGCCCTAGATAAACTGCCCGACAAGATAGTAAAGGAAATTGAACGGAGCGGCTGTAGGGATGTTCTCGAGTTCCTTAGCTACTTGGAGTCTGAACGGGACCAAATACCAGATGAGTCGGTAGCTCGACCAGTGCACGGCCCAAAGCAGCGAACATTCCCGGGAATGCTGTATGACACACTGATGGATCGCCGGGCGGAGGTGGAGACATTCGAGTGTATGGTCGATGGAGATGACCCGCAGCATTGTGTGATGCTGATGGTGGGTGGGTATGGGCAAGGCAAGAGTTGGTTAATAAGAACCTTCCAGCAAATGGCTACGGAACGGCAGATTCCCTGTCTCATGTTCGACCTCGGTGAGGCGCTAGAGTTCGACGCCATATTGGATGGAATTTGGCGGCACCTTGGACCGCACCATTTCCTGGCATACTCTGCACGCCGTAGAAGAGAAGGGCAGTTTGAGCAGCAATCAGCAGAGATGCGGCGGGAGGAGCTTACCAAGTGTTTCTTTGCAGATTGGGAGGCGCTCGGTGAGAAACCTCGCTTGGTGCTTCTCTTTGATACGTATGAACGAGCTGCTCCTACGCTTCAAGATTGGATTGAAGATGCCTTTCTGGCACAACTGAAGCGGATAGAGCGGGTTATCGTTGTGATTGGTGGACGCGAGTGGCCAGCAATGAACGGCCGTTGGTGGAAACACGGCTACGCGTTTCCCTTGGAGGGGGTGCGGCTAGACGACTACAAAGCGTATGCAGAACAGCGAGGCGTGCCGATTCCTTCCGAAGACCTGGTGCAGTTGTATCGCCAGATGGAAGGGCTGCCCAAACTGTTCGCTGAATACGTGGATGGTCTGGCACAGGTGGGAGTGTGAAATGGTCGCGAAACGAGATGTCTTGACACGGATCAGCGAAGCAAAGACTTTGGAAGAGAGAACCTGGATCATCACTGACCAGTTGCTTTCTGCCGTTTCTGAAAGGGTCAGAGAAGCGGCGCTGGCTGTAGCCGTGCCCCACTGGTTCAACGAAAAGGTGTTGCGAGCGCTGCTGCCAGGCCTGGGCGACGAGATCGGCTCTGTGTACGAGCGATTGGTGGAGTTCTCTTTCGTCGAGCCTCACGGCAGGCGAGGTTTCCGGCTGCACGAACTGACGCGCAAGGCAGTCATCGGCCATCTCGTGGCAGAAAAGCGAGAATGGTATAAGGAACTCAGCCAGCGAGCAAGGCAGTACTTTGAAAAGCTGCCAGGAGACAACGAACGCGTTGAAGCGGTCTATCACGAGTTCGTTGGCGATGAAGCCAACGCTGTGCGAAAACTGCTGGATCTGTTTTGGGATCTGGATTATCGCGACGAGACAGCGGCCATGTCTTTGCTCCTGGACTATATTGGCGAATTTACGGACAATCTCTCATCCGCGACACGCCTTTGGTTGAGATACCTTGAGGGCAGACGGCTGGTCGTGGCACGGCAGTGGGAGCAAGCGGCAGGCGTCTTGGATTCGCTGACTGCTGAGGCGACAAACACGCCCGTGGAACCCTGGGTGTTGATTGAATTAGCCAAGATGGCCGAGCGAGCGGGCAATGACGTTGTTGCCAGGAACGGATATGAACGTGCTTTAGCGCTGGCGCAGCGTCTTGAGGATGACCGGTGCATTGCCCGGGCCTGCGGCTGCCTGGGAGATAGTCTGTCGAGACAGGAGCAATTCAAGGAAGCGATCGAGTATTATGAAAGGGCGCTGGCCATCGATCGCAAGAGAAAAGACCGCGTCAGGGAGTGCGAGCAATTGCGTGAGCTGGGGGATGTCTACCTCAGAAGAAAGTGGTGGGAGACAGCGGAAGACTATTACAGGCAGAGCCTCGAACTGGCCCGATCTCTTGCGGACGTGACGCTCGAAGCCTGGGCGCTCAACAGGCTGGGTCGGCTGGAAGAGAATATGCAGCATTGGGACGCGGCTATCGAATGGTACCGGCAATCACAAGCCTTGTTTGAAGGTCTCAACCAACATAGCCGCGTGGCGATAGTTTTGCATGATATCGGGGACGTGCTGGTGCAGGCCAAGCGGTACGAGGAGGCGAAGGAGACGTACCGGCAGGTGGTCGAGGTCTACGGCGAGTTGGGCGACCGGGTGGCGGAAGCGTGGACGCTCAACAGTCTGGGGGTGCTGGAGGAGGAGCGCCAGCAGTGGGAGGCGGCGATAGAGTGGTACGAGCGGGCGCGCGGGGTGTTCGAGG
>JAHELX010000615.1 GCA_024643945.1 Anaerolineales bacterium | reverse complement strand
TCCCAATTGTCCCCGGCAGGGGATGGCCAAAGTAGCTGATATTTTCCTCGTGAGGCACGTTGGTCTCGGTGATGAGGATTACTCCCGGCACGACCGCATCCAGCACGGCCCGGAACAGCTTCACCACCCGGTGAGTCTGCGGCAAGTGGATGCAGGGGGTGCCAATCTCCTTCCACAAGTAGGCAATGGCATCCAGGCGGATGACCTCCGCCCCTCGCTCCACGTAGAAGAGAAGAAGGTCAATGATTTCCAGCAAGACCTGGGGGTTGGCGTAGTTGAGGTCTATTTGATCCTGGCTGAAGGTGGTCCACACGTGCCGGGGGCCATCGACGGTCTCAACACGCGTCAGCAAGGGCAAGGCACGCGGACGCACCACCTGCGAGAGGTCAGTATTCGGGTCTGGCGTGATGAAGTAGTCAGTGTAGGGAACCTCCCCACGCAGAAAGCCCTGAAACCAGGCGCTCTGCCGGGAGATGTGATTGATGACGGCATCGAACATCAGCCGGAAGTTCCGGCCGAAGCGGGCCACGTCGTCCCACCCCCCCAGTCGAGGATCTACCTGCCGGTAGTCAATCACCGAAAAGCCGTCGTCAGAGGAGTATGGGTAGAAAGGAAGCAAATGCACACCGCTAATGACGTCTTGCAGGTGGATCTCCATAAAGTCGGCCAGGACTTGCAAAGGGCGGCGGCCTGGCTCGTTGATTTGGTCGCCGTAAGTGATAAGGAAGGCGTCGCGCTCGGTGAGGCGCTCGCCGGGCGAAGGCGCCTTTTCTCGCAGATGAGGGTTGCGCTCTCGAAAATCGGCCAGGCGCAGCTGGAACCAGGACCACAGACGTTCGGCCTCCTCCTTGCCGTAGAGAAAAGCCAGGTGGTCCCGGATGCGGCTCTCTGGTGTCATCGGATCGAATCTCCTCCTGTATAGGGTTATCGAGCACTCCGTAAAGCGTAAAACGTGAAACGTAAAGCGCAATCTTACGAATTACGTTTTACGCCTTACGTTTCATGCCTTTACTTCGGCAGGTAAATCTCCTCCCAGTAGGTGTTCGGCAATTGCAATGTGCGCACCACATCCGGGTCCAATCCCTGGTAGCGCATCTTGATGAGGGCGATGGGGATGCGGTGGATGACCAGGCCAATGTGCTGGCCCTCGTGCCGGGCCAGGATGTCGTCCAGGGCCGCGTAGACGCGGCCCTGGACATGGGTCAGGTGCTCACCTCCGGGTGGCGTGACCTCCCATGGTTCGGTCTCCCAGCGTCGAAAGAGATCGGGATAGCGGGCGCTGATCTCGGCTCGCAGGCGGCCCTGCCAGTCCCCCTGGTGAATCTCCATCAGGCGGGGCTCGACATGAAGCGGTAGCCCGAGGCCGGTGGCCAATATCTGGGCGGTTTGCAGGGCGCGGCGCAGCGGACTTGAGTACAGGACATCCAGGGTCACGCCGCGCAACGCCTCGGCCAACTCGCGCGCCTGGGCCAGGCCCCGCGCGTTAAGGGGAGGGTCGGCCTGGCCCTGATAGCGACCCTCCACATTCCAATCGGTTTCGCCGTGACGGATGAGTATGAGACGTGTCATAAGTGTTTCGTGCTGCGGGATGTGCGATCAATGGCCTATCAGGACCGAGGTTGAGGCACCGTTGGTGGGAACGGTAGGGTCCAGGTTATATTTTTCTCGATACTCAGGCAGGCTGATCATTGGCGGACGTTCCCGCTCGCGGATTTCCGCCGTCTCCAAAAAGAAGCCGCCCGGCTCATAGCGAATCAGGTTCATGGTCTTGTTGATTTCTTCCAGCAGGCGGATCTTGTGACGGTCTTCCAGGCGTCGGATGACCACTTGAATGATCGCAAAGGACATCTTGGACAGAGACGGCAGCGGCTGGTTGTGATGGATACGCTCCAACAAGTCCACCTGGGCAATCGCCTGCAAGCCGAAGGTTTTCAGGGTATCAATCAGCAGCCCCGTCTCCACGCCGTAGCCAGTGAAAAAGGGAAGCTGCTCCAGGGCCTGCCGCCGCCCGGCGTATTCACCAGCCAGGGGTTGAATCAACCCGGAAAGTTCCGGAAAGAACAGGTTGATCAGCGGGCGCGCCGTCAGTTCTGTCACCCGCCCGCCACCCCCGGCAACCAGTTTGTCGCCTTGTTTGAGCGGACGCCGGTAGAACCCTTTCACGTATTGAATGCGCCGGTCGCGCAAGAGTGGCCCCAGGATGCCGTAGACGAAGCGGGGGTGGATGTTCTGGATGTCGGTGTCGATCCAGGCTATGATATCTCCCTTGAGGACATACAGGCTCTTCCACAAGGCTTCTCCTTTACCGCGATAGAGGCCGTGTTGGGGCAGGGTTTCCTGGTGGATATAGACCGGGACGCCCAGATCGGCGGCGATCTCACGCGTATAGTCCACCGAACCCGAGTCAATCAGCACCATCTCGTCCAGCAAGGGCACCTGTTCCATAAGCGCCGTCTTGATCGTCTGGATTACGTTGCCCACTGTTTCCTCTTCGTTGAGCGCAGGCAGGCCCAGGCTGATGGTCAGGCCCCGCTCCTCTTTGAGCGCGACTAACTGTTCCAGGTTCGCAAACTCGCGGCTATGGAAGGTGTTTTCGGCGAACCATTTGTCCACGACAACGGCGACGGGACGGTCGCGCCAGGTGAGCGGTTCTGATTCGAGGTCAGCCGGGGGAGCAGGAGCCAGACGACGCGCCTTGACGACGATGAGCGTGGTGTTCACGCCGTCCGCGACGGCGTCGAGAACCGGACCGCCCCAGCCATTAGGGTCCACATGACGAGTGGGCGCCCCCATCACCACTACTTGAAAGTTCTTGGCTTCCCCGACGATGGCTTGAGAGACATCGCCCACTGCAGTGATGGAACGCGTGACCCGCTCCAGACCGCGCAGGGCAGGGCCAAAGGTGGTCAATAGCTCCTCCTCGGCATCTCGGGGGGCCTGGCTGGTCGCGTGCAGCAGGGTGATATTGGCGTTGGTGACCTCAGCCAGTGCCTGAGCTACACGCAAGGTCAGGGCCGCATGCGGTCCCCCCCGCACCGGCAAAAGGATGTGATGGACCGTTTCCCAGCCTCCAGCTCTGGCCAGATCGGCCGCCAGGCGCACGGTCACGACGTCGCACGGGGGCGATGCCAGCCGTGTGTCGATCACGTCACCCACGGCGGTTTCCGGAAGGGCATCGCTGCGCCATCCGAGGAACAATAAGTCTATCCCCTCTCGCTCTACCGTCTCCCAAATCCCTTCCCAGACTTCTCGTGCCACCCGCACCACCGTCTTGACCTGAACGGCGACGTGGTTATGCTTGATCAGGAAACGGCTCAGTTCCTGGCGAGAGCGACTGACCTCGGCTGCTGCTTCGCTGAGGGAGTGCCCCTCGGCGACGGTCACGACGTGTAAAATGACCAATTGCCCCCGCCACTCGCGGACAAAGGCCTCGGCCAGCGGCAATAGAACTTCGGCTTCGGGCAGGTTAATCAGAGGCAGCAACACCCGATACGGGCGAGGAAGCTGGGCTTCGTCCCGCCTACGCGGGGCTTCGTCCCGCCTACGCGGGGCTTCGTCGACACCTCGCCGGCTTCGTCTTTTTTTATCACCTCTAGTTGGCATATTGTGTAACCTCTCTTCGACGACTCAGTCCGCCGCCTGGATAATAGGGATCAAACGGCGTTCCAAGACCATCTCCCAGGTGAACTGGCCCAACACGCGCCGCCGCATTTGATAGATAGGATCGGATTTCAGATAGGTGTCGATGGCCTCAGCCACGGCGACCGGGTCGCCTTCGGGGTCGAAGAGATGAGCCAGGCTCTGCCCTGAGGGACTCGAGCCTGAAGGGGCGCCGGTGCTTTCGTGCAGCGTGGGGATGTCGGCGGCGAAGATGGGCAGACGGGCCAGCCCCGCCTCCAGGGCCGGGATGCCGAATCCCTCACGCCGGCTGGGGAAGAGCAGCACATCGGCCAGGCGGTAAAGGTCGGCCATCATCGCGTCGCTCACGTGCAAGGGTTGGCCCTTATCACCATACTCGTAAAGGAAATAGACACGCTCCGCTACCCCCAGTTCTTCCCGCAAAGCCTGCAACGATTGCAGGTAGGTGATGTTGGTCGGATTGT
>JAHELX010000614.1 GCA_024643945.1 Anaerolineales bacterium | reverse complement strand
TCTGTGAACCAGCCGTAGATTTCTGCCAGCAGCTTTCGAGCCTCTTCTCGTTTGCCCTGCGATCCTTGGGAGTGCCACAGGCGGCACAAACTCATCACCGCCCGCAATTCCCATGACTTGGCATTCTGTTGGCGAGCCACCTTGATAGCGCGCTGAAAACATATCTCAACCTCAGCCTCAGCTTTGCCCTGAATCCATAACAACTCTCCCTTGAGCCGGTGAGCTTCCGGCTCGCAAAAGCCCTCCCCAGTACGCTGCACTATGATCAAGGCCTCGTCCAGGGCCGTCAATCCTTCCTCCACCTGCCCCACTTTGCCATACGCTTCGGCCAGCGAAATAAGTTGATGCGACCGTCCCAATTCAGCCCCTGTGGCCTGGTAGTCAGCTATACCCTGGCGTATCTGTGCAATCCCCACCTCAGTTTGCCCTTGCTCGACCAGCGCCCAGCCACGAAGCGAAATCCCCGCTGCCAACCAATAGGGAAACCCGTACTCGGTTGAGATGCGGATGCACGCCTCTGCTAACTCTTGGGCCAACTGCACATCCCGGCGGAAAGCCTGGAATACACTGGCAAAGAACTGGGCAAAAGCCAGGCTCAAGGGATGTGACAATTCCTGGGCCAGGGCGAGTGCGTCTTGGCTCCGCTTCAATGCCTGATCCGGATAGCCCAGCGCCCACAAGGACCAGGATGCAAATGCTAGACAAGCTACCCGGTGCTCGAACCCATAGGTGAAGGCCGGAGAGCGGTATTGCTGCGCATCGTAAAAGGCAATCACGCGCTCCAAGTAGGCTTGAGCCTGGGCCAACTTTCCAAGGAAAAGCAGGTTCCATCCCAGCATCAAGTGGGCCACCGCGACGAGCACGGGGTCTTCAGCGCGTTCAGCCAAGCTGAGAAGCTGCTCTCCCATCTCATGCGCGGTCTGGTACTCTCCCTTGGAGCTATAAAAGGTTACAAGTAACCGCAGCGCGGGTAAGAGTTGTGGTGTCTCACCTATGTGCCGGCAAAGCTCTCGCGCCCGGGCGTAGGCACGGCCCACTTCCGGGGCGCCATAGCCCCTGATGGCTTGCAGCGATACGCCCAGGCCAAGCTGCAAAGTGAGTTCCTGCCGGGCACGCCCGGGGGTGTCAGGCAGAATCTTGAGTAATTGCAGCGCCCGGGTGAAATGGGCGACGGCTTCCTCATTGGCCGACATGCGTGCAGCCCTCTCCCCGGCCTCGCACAAATAATCAACCGCTTTCTGGCTGATCCCCGCCTCCTGGAAGTGCCGCGCCAACCGCAAGGGGGCCGTTGGCTCCTGCACGGCGATCTCTTCCATCCCTTCCCCGTACAGCGCTTCCAGCGCAGTCCCCACTGCTTCATGCAAGTGCGCCCGTTCCACCGGGTCCAGGCTGTTGTAGAGGTACTTCTGAAATAGAATATGCCGGAAGCGGTACGAAGAGAGGCACTGGTTGTTCGTTCGCATGACCCCCTGGGCACTCAGCAGGCGACGCTTTCTGTCCAACTCGCCGCTCAAACATTCCACCAGGTCCTGTCGGCTGACTGCCTGCACCTGGGCCACTACCTCGGCGGTAAAGATTTCACCCTCCACACTGGCCACAGTCAGGACCTCCCGCAACCTCGCCGGCAGTTGGCCGATGCGCTCTACGATCACTGCCTCCACCCGCGCTGGCAGGATCTCCCAGTCCAACGCCGGCCCCTCAACCCAGTACCCCTCTCTGTCCTGGACTAAATCTCCCCGCTCCCGCATGCCTCGCAGCAATTCGACCGTAAAGAGGGGGTGTCCTCTGGTTTGCTGGTAAAGGGTTTTGCGGAAGGCGTCGTCCAAGCGGTTGGGTTCGGTGTCCAGGTAGGCCTCAAGGAACTCCTGCCCCCCAGCCTGATGTAAATCCAACACGATGTCTCCAAAGTAGCGTTTGAACTCGTTGACGAGGGGTGCCAGAGGATGCCGCTCTCCATCCCTCCCCAAAGCGACCTCTTCGGGGCGGTAGGCTCCTACGACCAGGATGCGGCTGCCCGCAATGCGCCTCCCCAGGTGGAAGAGCAAGCTGATGGAGCCACTATCCGCCCACTGCAGGTCGTCCAACACCAACAGCAATGGTCTCCGGCAGGCCAGCGCCCGCAACACCTGGGTATACTGTTCAAACAGGGCACTTTGCTGCAGGTTGGGATCGCCAGGGAGAGCCGCCTTGCGCTCCACAAACTCCTCCAGTCGCTGGCGACAGTCTGCCTCGCCAGGCCACTGGGTGAAAGCCGCCGCGCGCCTGACCAGGGCTGCACCAGGCACAAAGAGGTCAATCAGGTCCGGACCGGCCTCCAGCAGCGCCTGAGCCATCAGGGGCAGCGTATGCCATAAGCGGCGGGCCTGCTCCCTGGTTATGGCGCCCGCTGCCCAAGGGGCTTCGACGTCACCAGCCAGCAAGCCCAGGATCTCGCGGAAGGGCAGGTACGGATCGCCGATGCCCGTATAAGCATTGCCGTTCCCGCTGGCGACAATCAAGTCCGGATGAGTTGCCTGGGCACGACGGGCGAATTCCTGGATGAGGGCCGTCTTGCCCTGGCCGGCGTCGCCGGTGACAAAAACCACCTGTCCTCCCGGCCGGGTCCCAGACTCCGAGGCCCCGGGGCCCAGGGCCAGCGCCTGGGCCAGGAAGCCATCCAATTGCGCCAGTTGAGGCTCCCGGGCGACAAAGACGGGCCTTTCAACCGGTTCTGCTTTGTCCAGGAAGGATGGAAGTTGGATAGAGAGATCAACGAGGCGATCAGGGGGCGCGACAGGGATTTCCAGCTCTCCATCGCGAATCTGCTGGTACAAGCTTATCGTCTCGGCCGCCGGTTCGACATCCAACTCTTCGACCAGGACACGCCGGCAGGCTTCATACTGGGCCAGCGCTGCCGCCCGTTGCCCGCTGTATGCCAATAGCCGCATCACTTGCCGGTGAGTCTCCTCCCGCCAGGGCTCGAGCGCTAGCAGACGCCGGGCAAAGCGCAGGCCCTCCGGGTACTCGCCACGCCGGCTGTAGTGCGTGGCCAGTTCCCCTAACACCCGGCCCACCCGTTGACGCCATCGCTCCCGCTCCGCCACCAGCCAAATTTCAAACTCGACACAGCCATCCAGGTATAACCCCTCCAGAAACTCGCCCCGGTACAAATCCACGGCAGCCGCCAGGGAAGGGACATCGCCCTGCGCCTCCATCTCTTCAAAAGCATGTGTGTCCAACCAGCACGGGGCCTGCCCTGCCGAAGGGGCTACTCGCCGGAATCCGACGGTGTGGGGATCGGCCCTCAGGCAACCGGGGAGCAGGGAGGAGATTCTGTGCAGTACCCAACTGAGATTGGCCCGGCCACGGGCTTCCGATTTATCCCCCCACAACATGTCCACCAGTTGTTCGCGGGGGACGGGGTGAGCTTGCACAGCCAGGTAGCCCAGGAGCGCCAACGCCTTGCGGGATCTAAAGCCACGCACTGGCTTTCCATCTCGCTCTATCTGTACAGTCCCTAAAAGCCGCAAGTGAGGGATGCCGTCCATCTTGTCTTGTCCTCTTCCGGGTTGTCAAAGAGTTGCCAAAGGGGCTTGCGTTAGACTGTATATATGCATCCGAGCAGACTGCTCAAAGCTGCTCCAGGGTCACTCGCGGCTGGTTTTCTACGAGGCTAAGCGAAATTTCATGAGAAATGCGCACGTTACAATTTTAACATAGTATGTACCCTGTGACAAGGGGTAAATGGTAAGGTGCCCGGCACTTCAGCGCCAAACTTCAAGGTTCCAATGCTAGAAGTGTCGTTTTCGCCTGATTCTCAAGTGCCGGGCACCTCTAATCACCAGTAAATGAAGGGGGTCTAGCATAGTGGTTTGGGCGAAGTTGGCAAGACTTCTTCGTGAGCCAGGTCGAGCGCTTCCGAAGGGTCGTTGAATTAAATGCCGATGCAGACGGAAAAGAAGCGACCTTATCGTGCCTACCTGCTGCGCTGCTGGCGAGAGGAGGAAGCGGCGCCCGGTAAAGAACCCCTCTGGCGTTTTTCGGTAGAGGAGATCCTACACGAGCGACGCCGGAAGGGATTCAACAATCTGGGGGCGCTGATCGCCTTCTTGCAGGCCGAACTGAGTAGCGGCAA
>JAHELX010000613.1 GCA_024643945.1 Anaerolineales bacterium | reverse complement strand
TTCAGTAGGTGCAAAATTAACATACAAGACTTAGTGGGTCTTCTTTCCCAAAAAGGACAAGCGGTTGCTCTTGAGACTCTGATGCGCTAGAATGGTCCCATATGCCTGATCCAGGCGTGTCAAGGGGGACCCCATGCAGAATCTCAGCGAACCGGTTCGGGCGTCCAAATGCGCATACCGGCCCAAGCGGCGATCCTGTCCAGTATGCCACAGCATTCTGAAGCGGAGCCACATTCTCTGGCGCAAACATGTGATTCTCCTGAGCGGGCCTATGGATATGACCAGTTGGGCTTATCGATGTTCTGATGCGACTTGCGCAGGTGCCAGCGAGACATACGCCTCGGAGGAAGCTGAGATGCTGCATCTGAAGCATCGTCGCTTTGGTCGGGATGTGGTTGTCTATGTTGGTTATCATCGCTTCTGGTATCACCGAACCATGTACGAGATTTACGAATGGCTCACCCAAGACTTGGGACTGAGTGTTTCGGAGCGCCAGGTGTTGAATCTCATCGCTGACTTCCTGGCTCTCCTGCGGGCAGCCCAACCTGCGAAAGTGCGTGACCAACTCAAGGCGCTCACCCACAGTTCCCCGCTGGGAAAGCAATGGATCGTAGGTCTGGACGGTATGCAACCGGAGAAGGGCAACACTTGCTTGTACATCGTGCGTGAGCTTCAGTTAGACTTGACGCTACTGGCCGAGAATCTGGACGACAGTTCTGATGTCACCATACGTGCCAGGTTACTGCAACCGTTGAAAGCCCTGGCGGAAGAGATAGGCCTGTCATGGTACGGCATAGTCAGCGATGCCCAGGAATCCATTCGTACAGCCGTGAGCAAGGAATTGCCTGGTGTTCCCCATCAGGCTTGCCAGAGCCACTGCCTGCGCAAGGCCGGGGAAGTGACCTTCCAAGCCGACCGAAATATGAAGAAACGTCTCAAGGCCTCCTACCGACAGCGCCTCAGGCGCGTTGAACGACGGATTGAACGTTTGCCAGAGGCTGATCCATGTCGGCCTGTACTGGCCGACTATGCTGATGCCATGCAAGCCACCTTACTGGAGGGCGGTGTGGCCCCCTTTGATCTGGGGGGAGTACGGGTCTTCGACGACCTGACGGCCCTGGCTGCCTCCCTGGCTCGTTGTCAGGAAAAAGGGGGCACGTACTTCTGCGTCGTTTGATCAAGATCGTCGATTGCCGCCTACCCTTTGCTGACCAGGTGGCTCAGTTACGACGACAGCGGCAATGGCTGATTGACCTGGAACATCTGCTTGACCCATCCAAGCAACCTGACCAACCGCCGCCCACCCGTCAGAGTGTCGCCCAGGCCGTCGATCAATACTTGACCAAGTTGCTGGCCCAGGTAGCGGCTGGCACGGATGCAGAAGATCAACAGGTGGCAGTTCACATTAACGAAAACTTCCGCAACCGCTGGTGGGGGCTGTTCACTTGCTATGATGTCGAACATTTGCCGCGCACCAACAACGACTTGGAAACCTACATGCGGCGCATCAAGACAGGACAGCGCCGGGTATCAGGTCGCAAGAATGTGCATGACTTCCTCATTCGCTACGGTCGTCATGCCGCCTGTGTAGACTATCGAGAGAGTGTCGATGACCTACTGGCCCGCTTACGGCAAGTCAGCCATGACAACTTCCTTCGCGAACGGGAAGCCCTGGACATTGCCCTCTTACGGGAGCAAAAACGCCATCGCTTTCGGCACCATCAAGACGACTACTTGCGCGAACTTGAAGAGCATTGGACCGCTGCCGTGGAAAAAGCTAAATCGTGAACAAATGCACAAAGTTGTATGTTAATTTTGCACCCACTGATAATATTCTAGTTCGATATATGCGAGCCGTACACGATGTGGCGCATAACCTGGGTGCCGCTTCCGCTTCTGTCTACCGCTGACCTTCGTCGCGTCAGGTTGATCCGCTGGTTAGGCCGGTGCCCCGCCGACTTCTGGGACAGGTTGGCTTGACGGAGCGGAGGCCGGTATCGCGCTTCGATGCTGCAGCGCATCACCAGGACGAGCAGCAAGGACACAGAGAACAGCAGACCGAACCCCAAGTGTGTCCAGCTCACCACGGCGGACGCCGTCAGAGCGGCACTCGCCGGACTGATCCCTGATGAGCCGGGACCACGCATGAGCAAGACTTCGAACGCGCACCACCCAAGGACTCCGAGCAAGTTCCCCGCTGCGCCGATCAAGAGTGTGAGCGACGGCACCGAGCGTACGCGCGCGCACCTCATCCGACTATGCTGCGTCTAGCTGCTTCAGCCGCTCGTCACTCATGCGCTCGCTCCCGGCTCGCTCCTCTCCCCGAACAGCGGGCGTAGCTTCTCCACGGCATCGTGCAGGTCGCCGAAAGCCTCGGCGTCGCGGGATCGGACGTATCGGTCAGCCGCTTCCCATAGCTCGTGCAGGGAATCTCTTGCGTTGAACAGGAGGAGGCCGAGGTCGTATCTCGCGCCCCCCCTCTTAGTGAGTCTTGGGTCCTTCTTCAACTTCTCAGACAGGTCATCATAAAGACTGGTCATGGCTTCTGCCCTTCCTCATCATACATCTCTGTCTGCAATTCGCGCCGCATCCCCGCTCGCCTCCAGGAGTGGTTAGGCAAACCCCGGGTTCCTCTCGTAGCCAGCGATCGGCTGGTACCCCCGAACGTAATCCACCTCCATCACTTTCGGCCACGGCTCCCTCGATGCCTGTCCATTCCGTTGGTCCGGAATCTCATAGATGCCCAGCATAAACTGCATCAGGTAATTGGGTGATTGCAACACAGTCCTTATCCTGACGTTATCAATGAAGAACTCCACTTGAGCTGGCGTCCACTCTGCAGCATAGATATGGTAGTTGCCGGCATTGATATCGACCATGTCGTGATAGAACGCGTCAGTGATTGCCGGATCATTGAAGGGGTGGATACCGTACCCAACTGTTGCGGTTCCACCAGTCACTTGACTCCCGAAGATCTCACAAATGCAGATTTCAGCGGATTGCTCAGGACTTTCTTCAAAGCCTATCATCCAAAGCGCGACCATGTAGCCCGGGATTGTCACTGCTTTGAGCCGTGTCTCGAAATAACCATACTGGGGAGTGTAGAGCTTGGTTCTCGGTTGCCACTCCCTGACCGTGAGCCTTGGGTTGAACCTATGCTGACCGATAGGGCTACCAAGGGGACCCGAGTAGCACCCAGTCTGCAACGATGAGACTCGAACAGCCCCGTCATACTCAGGGCACCAAGGTTGCTGGTCTTTTTCGATAAAAAGCCGCAAGCCTGAACCAGGCAAGGAGTAGCGTGCCGCCGCCAGGCGCCGACTGCTCCAGTGGGGAAGGTAGAACGGCAGCCACTTACTCGTATCCAGGGTCCCATCCCGGAAGCCGTCACTGAACTGCAACCGGTACCCAGGTTTGTCGACAGGGTTGGGGGGAAAATCAGCGTCTTCAAGATTATCGAACGTCATGATGACCTCTGGACATTGGGCGGCCTGCCATGTGACTGAGTCTCGACTGCGTTTTCGCTCCTACTTCTTGCCGACGAACAGTCCATATCCCAGGTACTGAAACACTTCCGGTGGCACATCGAACTGCTTCTTGATGGACTGCCTGACTGCAGGATTCACGATGGACAAGCGCAGCGCCCGGCCCCAGGCTCTCAGAAGCCACTGCCAACCAATCCAATGTATTCGGCTCTTGATTTCCGTGCGGGCGTCAACCTGGCGAGTTCTTACCACCCGCTCCTGCAACTCGGATGCCTCCCAAAGTGCCTGCCAGGTCTCTATAGTCGGGACACAAGGACCGACTGCCTCCTTAGCCAGCGCGACCAGCTCAGGTGATGGCTGCTCAGTCCAGAAGCCTTCATTCAGCCCCACATAGCCCCCTGGCTTTGTCACCCGCACGCATTCCCGAATCGCCCGCGCCTTGTCTTCTACGAATATCAGCACCGATTCGGCGAAGACAACGTCAAAGTGGTCTGCTTCGAAGGGCAAGTCCAACACGTCGGCAGTGCGAAACTCAACCCTGGCTTCGACCCTCTCTTCCCTTGCGCGTCGTCGTGACCATTCGATCATCTTCTCCGAAATATCCACGCCCACCACATGGCAACCATACTTCTTG
>JAHELX010000612.1 GCA_024643945.1 Anaerolineales bacterium | reverse complement strand
CAGCGGCAAATCGTAGAGGTTCTCGAAATGCTGGTTGGGAATGACGACGGCACTCCCGGGGTTGTTGGGCCACTGGTAGGAGTTGATGAAGGCCATCGCCGCGCCATCATGATAGAAGACGTCTGACGCAACCGAGTAGACGTGCTCGTTTTTTATCCCACGAACCAGCAAACAGAAGGGGCAGATGTAATCTTCAGGCGCATGGTTGTACATTGAAGCCTCCATTTGCCATTTGAAATGGAGTCACTTACGGGTCATTCGATCACCCGCACCAGGTGGTAATTCTTCTTCCCCCGGCGCAATAGCACGAGCTTTCCCTCAATGCTGTCGGCCAGCGAAACTGCCTGCGCTACATCGTGGATCCGGACGTTATTCAAGTAGATGCCACCACTTTCAATCAGGCGACGGGCATCCCCCTTGGACGAATAGGTTAGTCACACTAATTCTCACCTCAACAGCTATGAGCTTGCCGAATCTTACGAATATCTTCTATGTGCGCGTCGACGTGCCGGGCTTGCATCTCGATGACCTGCCCCACCGTGACCCGCCCCAGCTCCTGGTGCGGCCATTGGATCACCAGCGAGCGCTCCCAGGCGCCCGCTATTTGCCGCACTAACTGGACGACGTGGTCACGACTGGCGCGAAACAGGGCCAGGGACGGTTTGAGGGCGCGGCCGGCGTAATTCCAGCTTTCCGCCCACCTATCCTGCGCTATGTTCCAATACCAGCCCAGATCGAACTGGCTCTCACTGTTGCCCAGCGCTTGTTTGATGCACATCTTCCACAGATCGTCACCGTCGACCACGTGATGCACAAGCTGCCGAATCGTCCACGTCCCGGGGGTCAGCGCAGTATCAAGATCCGCCTCCGTCAGCCCAGCAATCGCCGCTTCCAGCCTGGCCGGGCCATCGGCATAATGGGTGAGAATCTCATCGGGGTTCATCTCTATCACCTTTCGCTCCACATAAAACCTCGGGTCAGCAATAGTGAAGAATGCTGACCCGAGTATACTACGGATTTTGGAAAATCGCTACGCTACTTCGGAGAACAATCCTACACGTTGGCTTTCAAGCTAATCTTCATCCATGGTTCATTAGCTCCTGCGCCAGCAGCCGATACTGGTTAGCCGCGCGCGTAAGCGGCGCGTACAGGTTGATGGGCTGGCCAAGGATGGGGCTTTCCCTTATCTTGGTGTCCACTTCAATAATGGTTTGGAACAGCGCATCGCGCAATGAATGTTCCAATTGCTTCTGGACCATGTGCGAGACCCGGTTACGCCGATCGAACATAGTAACCAGCACACGATAGGACAGGTCCGGATTCGTTTTCTGGCGTACCGCCTGTACCAGGTGCACAATGTTGCGCAAAGCATGGCTTGCGTAGAACTCACATTGCGTGGGGACGATCAGCAGGTTGGCGGCCGTGAGGGCGTTGAGCGTCAGGGCACCCAGCGACGGGAGGCAATCGATGATGACCACATCGTAATATTCAGTGCCCATAGCGTCCAGGCGCTGCTTGAGAACCCATTCGTAGTTGGCCCGGCTATACAGAAATCGCTCGATGATAGCCAGCTCCTGATTGGCCGGCGCCAGGTCCAGCAACGGGACACCTGTCTCGCAGGTAATGCCCACCACGGAGTTATTGGCCAACATCGCATCGGCGATGGTGCGACGCAACCGCTCAGGATGCAGCCCTAACGAGCAGGTGAGGTGCCCCTGCGGATCCAGGTCAATCAGGAGCACACTCCAGCCCTGCTCAGCCAGGCTGGCTCCCAGCGAGAGACAGGTAGTGGTCTTAGCCACTCCCCCTTTTTGATTGGCGATGGCGATGATTTTTGACAGGCTCATGGGCTTCACTCCGCTTGCCCGGGCAGCTTCAGGCCGGCGGACGTTGTGCTATGATAGACTACCTCAAAAGTGTTGGTTTCACCTTTGATTTTCGTATGAATTACATCAGACCTTTTGATCTGATCTTAGAGACTGTGTCCGAATCCATAAGATTATCTTAAGCCTTTCTTTAGCTGGTTGTAAGGACAGGGGAAGAAGTATTGGGGTATACTATATAATAGTGATGTTCAAAGTCTTTGTGTATGGTAGGGCGACGGCGAACGCACCTCAGCTGCTCTAACCTTTTTCATGTGCTTCTCACACAGGTTTCTATGAGTTTTACGCTATACTTGGCAGCAGATACCCCCACGAGATCCATGGTGGCGGCGGATGATAGCCCGTCCGGGTTCGATCCCCGGCGTGGGGACATTACGCTCTATTTACTGTTAGAGACTGGAAGCGTACAAGACCCTGTTCTTCCTCCTCCTTCTGCATAGGGTCGGCCTCATCGCCACCCCGTGAGGGACGCGGGCATGGTGTCGGAGACTGGAAAATGACGGTGGGACAGATCACAATCGACCTTTATCAACAGCGCTTGTTCGAGCAGTCGTGCCTGGAATTCTACACCAAGTACCACGGCACGGACGCCATCAACGCCGCAGGACGGGCGATTCTGAGCCGCAAGCTAAAGCTCGACTACGGCCCTGATACATTTATGCAGTCGCTGCCTGACCTGTGCCAATGGTTTGAACAGAGGGAGGCCCAGGTACGTGAGCAGGTCCGCAACACCAATGGGAAGCAGCGCCGGGCATAATGGCCCTACTTGAGCAGGTAACTGCCAACCTCGCTCACTTTGGTGATGGTCAGATCCCCTTCATGCCACCAGCGACAGGGATCGGCCCTCGACTACCTGGCGCAGCAGGACTTCGAACTCACTCACCGGCATCGCGCCTATGTCCTCGCCGCTGCGCAGGCGCACGGCTACGGCTTCACTGCTGACCTCCCGATCCCCCACCACCAGCATATAGGGCACTTTCTGGAGCTGTGCCTCGCGGATTTTCGCATTCATGCGTTTATCGCTGTCATCGATTTCGACGCGGAACCCGCTGTTGAACAGGCGTGTAACTATGCCACGCCCGTACTCGACATGACGATTGGCGATGGGAATGACAACCGCCTGTGTCGGTGCCAGCCACACTGGAAAAGCCCCGGCGTATAGCTCGATCAGGTATGCCATCATGCGTTCCATGGTGCTGAGAATACCCCGATGGATGATGACCGGGCGGTGCTCCCCACCATCTTCCCCCATATAGGTCAGGTCAAACTGGTCTGGCAGGTGAAAGTCCACCTGGACTGTGGAGATGGTTTCTTCGTGACCCAGGACATCGCGGATCTGGATGTCTAACTTGGGCCCGTAGAATGCCGCTTCGCCCGGCGCCTCGGTGTAAGGCAAATTCAGAGCGTCCAACGCTTCGCGCAGCACTTGCTCCGCCAGGTCCCACATAGCCGCCTTGGATACATACTTTTCCCGGTTGCCTGGGTCTCTAAGAGATAATCTGTAGCTATAGTCGGTAATACCCAGGGTCGCGTAAGCGCGCTCGATCAGGCGCATAACGCTGGAAAATTCCTCCTTGACCTGGTCCGGACGGCAGAAGTTGTGCGCGTCGTTCAGGGTCATGGCCCGAACACGACTGAGGCCGCTCACCACACCTGATTTCTCATAGCGGTACATGGTCCCCAACTCGGCGATGCGGATGGGCAGGTCCCGGTAGCTGCGCAGCTTGGAGGCATAGGTGAGGATATGGTGCGGGCAATTCATAGGCCGCAGTCTGGCAATTTTGCGTGGCAGGGATCAGTCACGTCAATAGACCTGATTCCTCATGATCCATGGTATTGCCTATAATATAGGCATCTAACCAAAGAAAGACTATTGATTCATTCAACCGATGCTATTCCGAAGTACTGAATCACAGGACAAGCCTATGAACGTGCCACTCAATACCATCCAGCCGGCCCCCACTGCAGACGGTCACCTGTCCGATCGCATGGATCTGGCCATTGCACTGGAGGCGGTGCAGGAGCTTGCCGGTCAGGTAGAACTACCCAAGCTGCTAGACACATTGACCAAAATCATGATCGAGAGCGCCGGTGCGCAAAGGGGCTATTTCCTGCTGCCGGAAGGGGACCAGTGGGAGGTGACCACCACGGCAAGGGCAGACGCGTCGGGGGTGCAGGTATCCTCTGTCAGGCCGGGCGAGGCGGCGCTACCAATGACCATCATCCACTACGCAGCGCGT
>JAHELX010000071.1 GCA_024643945.1 Anaerolineales bacterium | reverse complement strand
GCCCGGCGCGAACTGGAGCAACTGCGCCAGGATCTGACCAGCATGCTGATGCACGACCTGCGTGGCCCGATGGGTAACCTCATGGGTGCCATCGAGACGATCCCTATGGTGGTAGCGGATTTGCCCCCCGACTCGCGGCTCGCCCAACTGGTAGACGTCGCATTGCGCAGCAGTCAGCAAATGCGCGATTTGGTGGATTCGATGCTGGACGTAAGTCGGCTGGAGCAGCGCCAGGTCCCCCTGGATCGCGCACCAGGATCGGTGGATAATCTACTGCGCGCTGTTGAAGATCAGTTATCTTCTGCGGCCGAGGCCAGGCAGGTCGGGTTAAGATTCGAAGTGCACAACCAAATTCCAGTGCTGTGGGCTGATCAGACCATGATACGCCGGGTACTCGTCAACCTGGTTGACAATGCCATTAAGTATTCCCCACGAGAGGGGCAGGTACGCGTGGACGCCAGCAGGCAGGAAGGATTCTTTGTATTCTCTGTCAGCGACCAGGGACCGGGTATTCCTCCTCAATATCACTGGCGCATTTTTGACAAATTTGCCCGCGTGGAATACGAGGGCGCACCCATGGGGGTGGGCCTGGGTCTGGCTTTTTGCCGTTTGGCGGTAGAAGCTCATGGCGGGCGCATTTGGGTCGAAAGCGCTCCCGGTCAAGGGAGCACGTTCTCATTCACGTTGCCTATCGTAGAATCCCCGCAAAGATCCGGAGAGGAGTCGAGGGAGCCGATAAAAAATGACTGAGCGTTTGTATTATTCCGATTCCTACTGCACTGACTTCAGTGCTCGCGTATTAGAATGTCTAGACTTAGACGGTTCCACGGCGGTGGCGTTGGACCACACTGCTTTTTACCCTACGGGTGGCGGTCAGCCCCATGACACGGGGACATTGAACGGAATTCCTGTGGTGGACGTGATAGAGCGGGAAGAGGATGGGATCGTTATCCACGTGCTGCCCTCCGTCGAGCCAGAGGACGTACTGCGGCCCGGCGACCAGGTGCAGGGCTTGATTGATTGGCTGCGTCGCTTTGACTATATGCAGCAGCACACGGGTCAGCACGTTCTCTCGCAGGCTTTTGTGCAGACGGTCGATGCCGACACAGTCGGCTTTCACCTGAGCGATGATTATAGCACCATTGATCTGAATTGTGACACGCTGGCGGACGAAGATGTCACTCGCGCCGAAGCGTTGGCGAATCGGATTGTCTTTGATGATCGCCCCGTCGCCGCCCAGTTCGTGGAACCAGGGGCGGCGGCTGCGCTTCCTCTGCGTAAAGCACCCCCGGCTAAAAATGCGATTCGGGTCGTACAGGTAAAGGGCTTTGATTGGTCGGCTTGTGGCGGTACCCATGTGGCTCGCACGGGTGAAATCGGACCCATCAAAGTGGTACGCATCGAACGGCGCGGGACCGAGACACGGGTCACTTTTCTGTGTGGTCAGCGTGCACTGACCCATTACCATATGCTGAATACACTGACGCGCGATCTGGCGCTGCATCTCACCGTGGGGGTCGAAGAGCTGCCACAGGCAATCGAGCGGCTGCAAACTGAGGCCCGGACGGTCCGCAAAGAGCGGGATCGACTGCGCGAATTGCTGCTCGACCACGAAGCTGTGGCCCTGATTGCCAGCGCCCACGTAATCGGGCCGGCGTCCGTAGTGCGCGAGGTGTTCAAGACGCGTGAGGTGGAGGAGGTGCGTCGGCTGGCAACACGCATCGCCAGCCAACCAGGTCACGTTGCGTTGCTAGCTGTGGAAGGAGAAAAGGCGCAACTCATCTTTGCCCGCTCTGAGGACTTAAGCTACGATATGCGTCCTTTGCTGCAAGGGGCTTGTCGCCTGGTGGGAGGTGGCGGCGGTGGCGGTCCAGATCTGGCTCAGGGCGGCGGCCCTCACCCCGACCGCATCGACGAGGCACTGCAACATGCCACCGATGTGCTACGTCAGCAGATCGAAGGCGCCGGAGAAGCCTGAGGTGAGCGAATTCGATCCCTTCGTCCACTTCTACGAGCTCTTCTATGGTAGCCGGGATGATGACCTGCAAATGTACCGCGATTTTGCTCTGGTCGCCGATGGACCCATTCTTGAGTTAGGCTGCGGCACAGGGCGCGTGCTTGTCCCCCTTGCCCTCGATGGGCACCATGTCACCGGCCTGGATCTGTCGGCGCCTATGCTGGCAGCGGCTCAGGCCAAGATTGACGCGGCTCATTTGGGCCAGCAAGTCACCCTCGTCCAGGGCGACATGCGTAATTTTGACCTACCCTCTCGCTTCGCCCTGGCCCTCATCCCCATCAACACCTTTATGCACTGTTACGACACCCATCAGCAACTCGCCTGCCTGCGTGCCATTCATCGCCACTTGAATCCAGGAGGGCAGCTCGTCGTCGACGTATATCACCCGGACCCGCAAGTCCTGCTGGAGTCTGACGGCCGTCTCGTCAGCGAGGGCACAATGCTCGACCCCGACACGGGGCATACCGTTCATCGCCTTTACACCCGCCGCCTGGACCTGGCAGCCCAGACCCAGTACATCACCTTTATCATGGAGGAAATAGACTCTACGGGGACGGTCCGGCGAAACCTTTTCCCTCTCCGCATGCGATTCGTCTATCGTTACGAAATGGAACTGCTGTTGCGTATGGCTGGCTATGGTCTGGAGGCTGTCCACGGCTCCTATGACCTGGAACCGTTCGACAGTAACAGTGAAAAAATGATCTTCATCGCGCGGGTAGACTGAAGCCATTGTAGGTTTCCGAAGGTGCAACGCACTTTTGACGAGTGTGTTGCACCGTAAGCCAGCTCTTTCCTCATTTTCCAGGATTCTCCTGCTGGCTGCGATGTACTGTGTACACGCCAGTAAGGACGGCAACTCCGCCCAAGATCTGCCAAAGAGAAAGAGTTTCACCCAATAGCGGTCCTGCCAATAGAGCCGTCATCACCGGTTGGGCGAGCATGGTTGGGGCAACGATGGCGGCTGGCAAATAACCCTGCGCATAGTTTATGGTCAGCCAACCCAAGACCTGCACTACCACACCCAAGATCAGAAAGTTGAGGTAAGTGAGGACGGAGTAGCCGGTGAGAGGCTGACCTAGTCCCAGGCTGATGACGAGTAATCCCAAAGAAGCGCTGAGCGCGGTGAGCCAGAAATAGGTGAGCGAATCGAGGCTTTCGCGGCCGCGTTGGGTGATCAGAAAGTAACTGCCGTAAAAAATGGCAGCGATCAATCCAAATAGCGTGCCCAGCCCAAACGTCGCAGCGCGCAACGAATCCTGGCCCAAAATGAGCATGGCGCCACTCATGGCCAGGATGAGGCCGATCCAAAATTTCACACCGAACCTGTCGCCAAAGAAGATCAACGAGCCCAACCCGACCCACAAAGGCGCGGTATTGGCAAGAAGCGTGGGGTTGGTCGCGCCGCTCAGAACCACGCCACTCGCCCAGAAGGCCAAATCGGCCGCAAAGAACACCCCGCCAAGCATGGCTACCCGCACCCCCAGGCGAGGCAAGCTCCCTCGCGCACTGACCCGCCGATAGAACGGCCAGGCCATCAGCACAGCGGCGATTGCCATACGATAGAAACTGGCGACGGTCCCCGGCGCATTGGCCCAGCGCACCAAAATAGCCGAAAAGCTTACGCTGACGATGCCGATTGCCAACGCCAGGTATGCTAAGAAACTTGAACGATCAGTTGCAGGCATTGGGAAATTCAACTCCAGGAAATGATTCAAGGTGCAACAGGGGTTGAACCCCCTGATTGTATCCTAAAGGCTGTTTCTGGGAAATATCACCAGCAGGTATCTGGGCCTCCCTTCTTTAGAGAAATCCAGAGGCAGACAGCCTGGCATTGTCGGCATATGAATGATAAGAGGTTCCCTCTCCTCAGCCGCGTGCGGTAAAGAAGAGATGTTTTGCGGTCTTGACAAAGCCCTTCTTCTTGTGTTAAACTTAGATTTGCTTGGTTGTATAGACAAATCCTGATGGAGAAGAGCCTAACTTTTCTGCATAGCGTCTTTTCTTCATTGCCCTCTCAAAGGGTCATCGCACATATTTCGTCTGCCGACAACACTTTTCTCGAAATCTCTTACTGGTTTGGTCGTGCCTCGACTGATAGTTTGTGCCGCATGACCTGGTTGCAAAGGAATTTGGCGTATCTTAAGAAGCCCTATACCAATTCTCTTCTTTAACCTATTAGCCAGATTCTACTCCTTCAGTGATTCACTTAAAAACGCATAAAATAATCCTCGCTTCTGTCTAGATGGTGTCTGGCAAACCACAAAAGTTGCTCTCGGTCCAGGAGGACTATGAAATGGATTGGGCAAAGCTTGCTAAGTGGCCATTCCAAAGAACGTCGGTACTGCTGACCAATCCCGACTTCTTGCGGTTGTGGACGGGGTTGAGCACATCTGGCCTGGGCGATTGGGTTGGTTACACGGCCTTGACCCTCTATATGTACAAAGTCACAGGCAGCGCCACGGCTCTGGCCATTCTGACCATCGTGCGTAGCTTGCCTGTGCTATTGTTGGGTCCATTCGCTGGCTTGGTAGTCGATCGCCTTTCTCGCCGGCGGATTATGATTGTGTCTGACCTTGCTCGCGCGCTTCTCTACGCTCTTCTTCCGTTTGCTACTTCTCTTCCCCAAATTGTCACCATCGCTTTGCTTACGTCGGGTATCTCTGCCTTTTTCCGGCCAGCCGTCACGGCCGTAATACCCGATTTGGTCAAGAAAGATCAGTTGATGGAGGCCAATTCGCTGCTGTTCTCCACCGCGAATCTGACGATGATCGTCGGGCCGGCCTTGGGCGGATTGATGGTCGGCTTCTTGGGTCAGGGCTGGGCTTTCCGCTTTGACGCGGTTACGTTTTTGATCTCGGCCCTGGCCGTCTACTTTGTCGTCGAAAAGTGGCAGGGACGCAGTATCGCCCAGGAAGCACGGGGCGCCAAGTCTTGGGTTAAGGACCTGGCCTCAGGCCTGGGTTACATCATTCGCCAGCGGGCCATAGCCGCGATGACGATCGAGATGATGATGATGTCCCTGGGCATGGTCGCCGTCACCGTGCTCGAGGTGATCTTCGTCAAAAGCATCTTGGGGGCGGGCGACGAAGGTTATGGGCTGCTCCTTTCAGTGGCCGGGGTCGGTGCCTTGCTAGGCTCTCTCTTGGCGGGATGGGTGGGCAAAAAAACTTCCGCCTCGGCCCTGTTCTGTTGGACAGGGGTACTGGGAGGCTTGACCTTTTTTCTCTATGCCAATATCCGCTACTTCTTCATCACGCTGATCATCGTTTTAGTTCAAATGCTCATTTTCTCCATAGGCCAGGTGGCCTCCCAAGCCCTGATGCAACAATTGGTCCCCGAAGAATTGCGCGGCCGGGTGTTCTCGCAAATTATCACCGGCCACACGGTTACCTATGTGTTGGGGGCAGGGCTCTGGGGAGTGCTCATTGACCGCATTGGCGTTATTCCTGTTTTCAACATCGCTGGGGGAGTCGCCACCCTGGCTGGACTGTTTATTTTGGCCAACCTGCCTTTCCTACAAGATGCGGAGGAGCGCGCCTTGGGCCTCACAAAAGGCGAAGGTGCCGTGGCAGTTGAGATTGCTTAGAAGGTGTCTGAAAAGTCGTGGGGTGGGCTTTTCCCCAGAGGGACCTATCCCCGCAGGGGACCTATGGGTGGGCTAGTCCGCCCGGGCAGCCTGGAAAGGCTGCCCCACCCTACGGTTCAGGCACGCTCTCAGAATCTGTCCGATGGTTGCGAGGTCAACCCCTGCAGCCACATCGCAGGGTGGAGGGCAAAGCCCTCAAATATAGCCAGAAAGGAGGTAAACCAGACATGCCCGATACTGGCGTGAGCCCCGTCATCCGACCGCCTGCCCCAGGCTTGGTCAAGAAGGTCAAGAAGCTCGTAGCCGTTAAGACCAAGTAACAGGTTGGTATCGGAGCCGATTGGGCGTAAAACAAGGATGGACCTCGGTTTCATCGAGGTCCATCCCCTCTCACAGCACGAAACTAAAGGAGACAATCATGGGCTTTGTTCGATGGTTTGCCAGTAATCTGACCGCTCCCTTAGAGGAAGAGCCAAGCACCGACGAGTTGAAAAAACAGACTGAAAACGAAACATTCGATGACCTGGTTGAATCGGGAGCTCTAGTCTACCCGATTTTAACCGAGTTTACCGAGGATACTGAATTGCCTGGCACGTTGCTGGCCCTGATCTGGGCCGAAGGCGCCTGGCACCTAATTGGCGAAGACTGTGGCTCTCCAATCCTGATGGATGAGGAGGTGGTTTTCTATCTGGAGAACCTCATCCTGGAAGCGACCGGCTTTCTGAGCAGTTTTTGCGATGAACACGGCATCATCAGCGACCTGGACCTGAAGAAATTGAAAGCTCTCTTTGCCGACGCCGAAACTTTTCAACTGGGTAAAGCTCGTGTGCCCAAGAAAGGCAAGCCGGCGCCTGTTGAGTCAGACGTAAGTATTACTTGACTCGAGGACCATCAAGCGATTTAGAGGAAGAGGCAGGCAGATCATGAAAAGGACGCAAAGAAAGAAGATTCCTGGGCAGATACCCGGCTTTTTCACAGCAGAGGAACTGGTGGAGGAAGTAACTTTGGAGAGCGTGCACCGCCGTATGATCGTGGGTGACAATGTCATGATGATGGTGATCGAGCAAGCGCCGGGTGTGCAGGGTTCCCCGCACAGCCATACCATCGAAAACCTGGTATATGTGATCCGAGGGAAGTTACGCTTCAAGCTCGGCGACGAATACCGGATACTCGGCCCGGGCGATGGTTGCGTGATCCCACCCAATGTGGAGCACGGTGCCGTCGAAGTCATCAGCGACGAGCCGGTGCTGCGCATTGATTGCTTCTCTCCGCTGCTTCCAGGTATGTACATCCCGATCTGGCACAGAAAGCGCGGCGAGAAAAGCGAGAACGAGCATGAGCAATAATGGTGAGACGACCCGAATGAACGCAGCCGTTTACGAGGCAAAGGAGAACATCCACCTGCGCCAGGTAGACATGCCGGCCTTGCCCGAAGGTGGGCTGCTGCTCCGGGTGAAAGCCTGCGCCCTTTGCGGTACCGACGTGCGGACCTTTCATCATGGCCATCGCTTTCGCCAACCACCGTGGATCCTCGGTCACGAGATCGCCGGGCAGGTCGCCGAGGTCGCCGACGGCGTCAAAAAGCTGAAGGCTGGAGACCGGGTGACGGTGGCCGCCGCTGTCCCTTGCGGCCAGTGCCGTTACTGTGTCCGGGGCTGGCGCAACATGTGCACCTCGGTCAAAGCGCACGGCAACCACTATCCGGGCGGGTTCGCCGAGTATATGGCTGTTATGCCCGAGGTCATCGAGCAGGGCGCGGTCAACCGCATCCCGGATCACGTCTCGTACGATGAGGCGTCTATCACCGAGCCCCTGGCTTGCGTGATCAACGGACAGGATTTGCTGAACGTCTCCCTGGGAGACACAGTGGCTGTCGTGGGCGCCGGGCCTATCGGATGCATGCACGTGGAGGTCGCCCGCGCGCGGGGAGCCACGCGCATCATCCACGCCGAGTTGCAGGCCTCACGCCTGGAGCGAGCCCAGGCCTTTGGAGCCGACGCTTACATCAATTCCAGCCTCGAAGACCCGGTCGAGCGGGTGCGAGAACTTACCCATGGCGAGGGCGCCGATGTCGTGATCGTCGCCTGCCCGTCTAAGGAGGCGCAAGAGCAGGCGTTACAAATGGCTGCCGTACGGGGACGGATCAGTCTCTTCGGCGGGCTGCCCAAGTCTGATCCTTATATCAGATTCGACAGCAACAGCGTGCATTACAAAGAGATCGCGGTGTATGGTGCATTTACGTCCAGCCCTGAGCAGAATCAAAGGGCGCTTGGCTTGATCGCTGCTGGTCGCATCAACACCAGGGCCCTCATCACCCACATACTGCCCCTGACCGACCTGGTCAAAGGGATTGAGATTATCGAACGGGGGGAAGGGTTGAAGGTAGTCGCGAATCCGTGACAACTGAGGGGGGAGAAAGGATCATTTACAGTGACAGCAGAATGCGGAAAGAAGATTCGTTTGGGCCGTATCCTGGACCCGAACACCCAGAAATCGACGGCCATAGCCTTTGACCACGGCTTCTCGAGTGGTCCGATGGCCGGTAATATCAAACCCTGCGAGACGATAGCCAAGCTGGTGGAGGGCGGAGCCGACGCCATATTGATTTCGCCAGGTGTGGCCCGCCTGTGCGCCGACTTCTTTGTGGGCAAATCGGCTCCTGCTCTCATTCTGCGCCTGGACTGGACCAATATGTTCCGGCCGGGGGAGAGACTCGGCTATAAAGAGGGCAGAACCCGCCTCATCGGCACTGTGGATGACGCGCTTCGCTACGGTGCCGATGCCGTGCTCACCTTTATGTTTGTAGGTTACGAAGATCCCGATGTCGAAGCCATGGAAATCGAGAAAAATGCCCTGGTGGCCCGGGCCTGCGAAGAGGCCGGCATGCCGTTCATTATCGAGCCCATGGCACGGGGCCTCCTGGCCGGCAGCAGAAGATACGACGCAGAATTGATCCGTATGCACGTGCGCAATGCCGCCGAACTGGGAGCGGACGTCATTAAGACCGATTACAGCGGAGACAAAGAGAGCTTTGAATCGGTGGTAGAGGGCTGCCCGATACCCATCCTCATCGCCGGTGGACCTAAGACCAAGACCCTCGAAGATGGCCTGAAAATGGTCGAGGGTGCGATGCAGGCCGGCGCGGCTGGCGTCCTTTTCGGACGCAACATCTTCCAGGCCGAGGATCCCGTCAACATGTTGAAGGCAATCCGGGCCATCATCCATGATGACCTGACGGCCAGGCAGGCTATCGAAAGGTATTTACCAGGATATAATGATTAGAGAAGCAATTCGATCACTGGCTGAGGAACGGCGAGACCTATCGGCCCAGGAAGTCGAAGAAGCGGTAGGCCAGATTCTGGACAGCGTGGCCACCCCGGCTCAGGTCGCCGCCTTTCTGGTGGCGTTACGGGCCAGGGGAGAGACAGTTGAGGAGATTCTAGGCTGCGTGCGGGCTATGCGCCGGCGTGCTCCCCCGGTGAGCTGTAACGGCATCAGAGCCGTGGACATTGGGGGTACCGGCGGCGATAGAGCGGGTACCTTTAATATCTCCACCACCGCCGCCTTTGTGGTGGCGGCGGCCGGGCTGCCAGTGGCCAAACACGGCAACCGGGGCTTTACCAGCCGCTGCGGCAGCGCCGATATGATGGAGAGCCTGGGCATCAAGCTGCACATAGACCCGCAGCGCGTGTTGGCCTGTCTACAAGAAGTTGGCCTGGCCTATCTGTTTACCCCTGCTTTCTACCCGGCGCCTCCCTACATCAGCCAACTGCGACGTGAGATAGGCATCCGTAGCATCTTTAACCTGGCCGGTCCCATTGCTAATCCGGCTGACGTGGCCTGCCAGGTGATGGGTGTGGCCCATCCTGACCTGACGGAAGTGCTGGCCCAAGTTTGCGCTCACTTAGGCAAACGCCACGTTTTGATCTTTCACGGTCTGGATGGATTGGACGAGATCACCGTCACAGATCGCACCAAGATCACCGAACTCAAAGATGGCCGGATCCGCACCTTTTACCTGGACCCGGAAGAGCTAGGCATCCGACGCGCTACCCTGGCAGACATTCGGGGCGGCTCGCCGGAAGAGAACGCCCAAATTTGCCACCAGATCCTGTCCGGGCAAAGAGGGCCGCGTCGTGACATCGTGTTGCTGTGTGCTGCTGCAGCGCTGGTCACAGGCGACAAAGCGGCCGACTTCTTCGAGGGCCTGAGCCTGGCCGAAGAAGCCATCGACTCGGGACGGGCCTGGCAGACCCTGGAACGGTTAAGGCGGTTCAGCAATGGTTAAGGTCAAAATATGCGGTCTTACCTGCGTCGAGGACGCTTTGGCAGCCATAGAAGTAGGTGCCGATGCTTTGGGCTTTGTTTTTGAGCGAGGCCGGCACCAGGTAACCCCAGAGCAAGCTCGCGCCATCATCGCCGCACTGCCCCCTTTTGTGAGTATCGTGGGTTTGTTTGTAAACGAAGACGCAGCTGTTGTACGTCAGATCGCCGAATTCTGCTGGCTGGACACGCTGCAGTTTCAAGGCGACGAGTCCCCTGATTACTGCGCCAGTTTCAGCCAGCGCGTAATCAAAGGCTTCAAGATCAAAGACGCGGCCAGCTTGCAACGATTGGAAGAGTACGCCGTAACTGCCTATCTATTGGACAGTTATGTGCCCGGGCTGAGCGGTGGGACAGGCCGCAGTTTCAATTGGGAACTGGCTCGAGGACTGTCGGCTTCACGGCCCATCATCCTGGCTGGCGGGCTGACGCCAGCTAACGTATCCACGGCGATATCGGTGATAAAACCCTTCGCCGTGGACGTGAGCAGCGGCGTGGAAAACGAATCGAGACGCAAAGATCCCCAAAAAATGGCCGACTTCGTGCGCCAGGCCCACCAGGCAGTGGGATAGGCAAACGGTGCAACAGGTTAATTGGCCATGGATTGAGAAAAACAGCCCTTGGACACAGATGCCTTTAACTGGGACATTGCAGAACAGATATTGAAACTAGCCGGTCGCCGGGCACAACAGGCCGAAGTATACCTGGTTAGCAGCCGGGAGACGCCAATCTCTTTTGAAGCTAACCGACTGAGGCAGATTCGGACGGCGGCCAGTCGTAGTGTGACCTTGCGGGTAATCTCTAAGGGACACATTGGGCTGGCCAGTACCACTCGCCTGGATGCCCCTCAGGCCCTGGTAGACGATGCCCTGGCCCTGGCTCCCTTCGGCAGTCAAGCTCATTTCGATCTGCCCGCCGAGAGTCCCAGGGACGATGTCCCTTCTTACGATCCGGCCATCGCCGAACTGAGCCTGGATGAGCTGATCGCGCGCGGCCAGGACGTGATCGAACGGGCGAAGGCATACGACCCCGCCATCGCTTGCACGCTGGAAATTAATAAGTATGTAGCCGGGGTGGTTATCCTCAACACGCGAGGGTGCTCTGCTTCCTTTCGCAAGACGTTTTTGCTGCTGAACGTGCGGGCCAGCCTGATCCAGGAAAGCGACGTGATAGAAGTGTGGGACGGCGATGCCTCGTGCCGACATCCCCTGGATTACGCAGGATTGGTGGAGCGGGTGGCGAACCAGTTCCAGCTCGCGCGCCGCCCGGTAGAGGTATCGACCGGGCAGATGCCGGTCGTCTTTACCCCAAAAGGCCTGGCTTACACCCTGCTGCCGCTGCTTCAAGATGCCTTCAACGGCGAAAAGGTGTTACAAGGGCTGTCGCCACTGGCCGACCGCCTGGGTGATCAAGTGGTCGATGCCCGATTCTCTTTGTACGACGACGGGCGAGTGCCTTATTCGCCCAGGGCGTATCCCTGCGATGGTGAAGGTGTGCCCACCAGGCGCACCCCCTTGCTGGAAGGGGGTGTGGTCAAGAGCTTTTATTACGATCTGCAAACGGCTGCCCTGGCTGGCGCCGAGAGCACAGGCAATGGATGGCGTCTGCCAGGGCATAGGCCCTCACCAACCCCCAGCACGGCAATTGTCGCCGAAGGGGAGATAGGTTACGCAGAAATGCTGGCCGATATACCTCAGGGAATCTTGATCGACCAAACCTTGGGCGCTTGGGCCGGCAGCGCGGAAAGCGGTGATTTTGCGGCGCAGGTCCACCTGGGCTATAGCATCGACCACGGAGAAATCATAGGCCGGGCCAAGGATGCCGTCGTCTCAGGCAACATTTTTGACGCTCTGGCCAACCTGGCCGCCATCGGCGACGAATCGGTTTGGGTGACCGGTTCCTTCAAAATACCTTACCTGAGCTTCCGCTCTCTGGCCGTGACCGGCGCAGCATAAGACCTGTGCATTGCTCACCCTCCTGCAGGTTCGGGCGGTGACATAAGCCAAAGTCCCCGCCCAACCGGCGGTTCAGGCGCGAATTCTCAAAAGGTGGACACGTCGACTGCAAAGTACTTGTTCAAAAACGACTTCGCATTTCTGTGGCGGTTTAACGCCTAATTTCTGTTCTAAACTGCCGAGGCATTAATGAACAAGTGCAAAGGGAGACCAACTGTGGATAAAAGAGACTCGAGGCTACGACTATTGCTTCCCAATAACGGGCATCTGTACAGTGGCACGATGCGACTGCTGGAGGAGGCAGGTTTCTCGTTCCAAAAGCACCCCCGGCAATTGCATACTGTGTGCGAGACTTACGACGTGGAGCTGGTCTTTGTGCGAGGGGTGGACATTCCCTGGTACCTGGCACAAGGGGTGGGGGACCTGGGGATCACTGGCTATGACCTGCTCTACGAGCGGGGCATCGACCTGGGGCCCTGCCTGGGGCTGGGTTATAGCACCTGTCGCTTGTCGGTATGCGTGCCACAGGATTCCCTCTATCAAGATGTGGCCTCTTTAGCTGGAGCCCAAGTGGCAACGTCGCATCCCAACACCACGCGCTATTTCTTTAGCCAATGGGACCTGGATATTGAGATCGTGACTCTGAAAGGCGCTCTAGAGATCGCGCCTCACCTGGGGGTATGTCAGGCCACAGTGTGCCTGGTGGATACGGGGGTTACCAATGCCGTCAATGGCATCCGCGTCATCGCCGATCTATTGTCCTCTCAAGCGACTCTCGTCGGCAGCCCCCAGTATGCGCCGCATAAAAAGCGCCAGGTAGAGCGGATGCGGGGGATCATACTCGACGCGGCCCAGGCCTACCACGCCGGCGATGAGTCAGCGCTGGCAGCCGAGCCTGTCGTCTTGGCCCAATCGCTGCCAGCCGAGATCTGCCGCTGTCTATAACACCTTAGACCGCTCCCCGGTCACCGAAACCTTCAGGATGCTCTTGACGGTATAGCCTGTTTCTTCCTTCACCCGGGCCACGCCGCTATATTCGACCTTTTCGGCTACGCACACAATGTCGAGGATGTGAGCTTTGGCTTTTTGGATAGTCTTAATCATAGCGATCATTGTCCCGCCCGTGCTGATCACGTCGTCTACAATGACTACGCGATCACCCTGGTTCACGCCATTTAGATACAGCTTGCCGTCCGTATATTCGCCATCGAAGGGCATTTCGATTTGGCCCTCAAGCCCGGAAGGATACCAGCGGGCCAGGCCAAAGGGCAATCCAGACAACAGGGCCGTGGCAGCCACCAGGATGCCTCCCTTATCTTCCTCCCCGACGACCTTGGATGCCTCCTCGAAATGGCCTATTTCCAGTACCCGCCGCGCCGCTTCACGCAGTAACTCGGCTGACGTGGCCGGTATCTGTTCGGTCAGGGGATTGATGATGAATTGACGACCTTTAATCGGTACCAAGACCTTGTCATCGAAGGCCTGGCGAAGAATATCCATACATGCCTCCCTATAGTCGGTGGTTAGATTGCTGATTCTGCACCTCTACTCCCTCGGCGTCAAATAGCCAAATACTTGATAGGAGGATGTCGTGACAGTTCCAGCAGCAGGAAAAGGCAAAAAGGCAATTCTTGTGATTGACATGCAACGCGATTTCATAGATCAAGGGGCTCCGATTGAATGCCCAGGAGGCAGAGAGATCATTCCGTCTATCCAGCAATTGTTGAACCTGGCGCGCCAAAAGGGGCTGCCGGTGATCTACACGCAGGAGGCCCACCGCGCCCAGGGCGTTGACTTTGGCCGTGAACTGGACGGCGAGGAGCCCGTGCACTGCGTTGAGGGGACGCTTGGCGTGGAGATCGTTCCGGATCTGGCCCCTCAACCTGGAGATTTCTTAATCGTCAAAAGAAGGTATAGCGCCTTCTTTGCAACCGACCTGGATGTGTTGTTGCGGGGCCTGGGGGTGGATACCCTTGTCCTGACCGGAGTAGCCACAGATGTGTGTGTCCGTGCCACCGCCCAGGACGCCCAACAGTTGAACTACTGGGTCATTGTGCCAGAAGAATGCATGGCCGGAACTTCCGTCGAGCAGCACCGCGCTGCTCTCCGCAACATCGCTTATATCCTGGGCAAAGTGTTGCCCCTGGGTACGGTTATGTCGATGATCGATCAAGAGACGGACGTAGTTTAACACAGTATCTGGTTCCTGGCAATCCACAAACGTTGGAAGGAGGCGCCATTGCGTCAGCGTATCGAGGCCGTTCTGCGTAAGCAGCAGGCAGATTATTTGGAAATTCGCATCGAGGAAAGAGAATCGACATACCTCCAGTGCCAGGACGGCGACGTGGAGGAAATCCGGCGCACCACCGAACGTGGCGGCAACGTGCGTGCCCTGGTTAAAGGCGGCTGGGGGTTTGTTTCCTTCAACGATTTGGACCGCCTGGAGGAATACGCGAGGCTGGCGGTGGCGCAGGCGCGGGTCGTGGGCCAGGGGAGAAGCGTGCTTGCGCCCGTAGAGCCGGTGGTAGACTTCGTTTCTCTGGATTGGATTAAGTCTCCTGTGACCGTGCCCCTGACCGAAAAGAAAAGTCTTTTCGAAGAATATCACCAGGTTATGGTCGGCGCCTCACCTCGCGTTGAGACAACCTTTGCCGACTACAGCGAAACTCACCGCCAGGTTGTTTTTGCCAATTCCGAGGGCACCTACCTGGAGCAAGAGCAGGGCGACATCACCGCGACCTTTATAGCCCTGGCCCACGGTCTGGATGACCTTCAAAGTGCTCACCTGGGTATCGGCAGCAGCAAAGATTACGGTGCGATAGAAAATCTGCAAGAAGAGCTGGCGAACGTGTCCCACCGAGCCGAAGCTCTGCTCGAAGCTAAGCCCGTCAAAGGGGGGAGATACACCGTAGTCCTGGATCCAGAGCTGGCCGGAGTCTTTATCCACGAAGCCTTCGGGCACTTGTCGGAGGCGGATTATGTGTACGGGGACGAACGGGTCCAGACATTGATGTCCCTGGGGCGGCGTCTGGGACCTCCCAGCCTTAACGTAGTCGATGGCGCAGCGGGACATAATTTGCGCGGCTCGTACCGATACGACGACGAAGGGATGCCCGCTTCTAACACTTACCTGATCCAGGAAGGAGTGCTGGTGGGGCGGCTTCACTCACGGCAGACGGCGGGCATTATGGGCGAGGCACCCACAGGCAACGCCCGCGCTGTGAGTTACCGCTTTCCTCCCATTGTGCGCATGACCCGCACTTACGTCGAGCCATGCGACACGACCTTCGAACAGATGATAGCCGACATCCAGGAGGGTATCTACGTCGTGGGTTCCTACGGCGGCGAAACCTCGCTCGACACGTTTAGCTTTTCTGCCGCCAGGGCGGTTATGATCCGTAACGGGCAACTGGCCGAGTTGGTGCGCGGCGTCGAGCTGGCAGGCAACGTCTTTGAAGCTCTGCTCAACATCGAAACCATCGGCAACGATTTGGCCTTTGACCAGAGCGGCGATTGCAGCAAGGAGCAACAATCTTCGCTGCCCATATCCAGCGGCAGTCCGCACCTCCGCATCCGCAACATGGCCGTCGGCTAGGGGCTGGATGCTCGCGGAAAATCTGGGACGAAACCCCTTGTCGGGGAGCATTTGACATTTGACCAGGAAGCCATTATACTTAGTCTAGTTGTTAATACAACTGAACAAATCGCTCGTATT
>JAHELX010000611.1 GCA_024643945.1 Anaerolineales bacterium | reverse complement strand
GGGACGCCCCCGGACCAGGCGAAATAACCCCACCTCGACTGTGCCAATCCCCAGGACGTACATGGCTGAGACGCCGGGAGAAATGTGAGGCAGCAGCAATCGGGCGAAGACAAAGTGCAGGCTGTCGACGATCAGGAGGGCAATGACCAGCGGAACGCGGTTGTTCGCCAAGCGCAGGGTGCCTGTCGCGAGTGTGTCTTGCATAGTTTTGATAGATTTCAGTTGCGTTGGACGTGAATGCTGCCGTCTTCCTTGATTTCCAACTGGTCACCCGTGCGCAGAGTTGCGAAATTTTCAGGGGAGACGGCGACAATCGGAATTGGCCTGGCGTACATTTCGTTGGCGACGATGGAGGCAAGGGCGAAGAACGAGTCAACACCAGTTGTGAGTATCGCTGCCGGCGCAGATCCAGCACGCACCGCTTCGAGCAACACGGCACTTGTGGTGGATGAGCCGCGGGTAAACGGCACGGCCAAGATGCGTCCAGACGCAATCGAACCAGAGAGGGGATGGCGCCGATCGGTGATCTCACCGGTGTGGTAATCGTAGCCACCCCAAAACGAAAGGGGTTCGTTACTAACCAGAGCTATCCCTTGGGCGTGACCACGCACTACCGGTTTACCCTGAATTATCTTTCCCATAGCGATTCATCCCTCAAAACGCGGCCCGCGACGGCTGAGCGCACACAGTCGGCCAGACTTCCAAATGTGACCTGGGTGTTCAACATCCCGGGCGCGTAATAGGCATACTTGGCGGAATTGGTCATTAGCGTCTTTATCTCTGGGGGCAGCATGGGCGTAGCAAGAATACAGGTATCCACTGTCACCTTTCCGCCAAACGCTTCGAGGGCCGCCAGATAGCCAGCCTGTTTGGCTAAAAGGGTCATGGCACGACTCGAGGTGACGAGAAATTGCACGTCAGGGTGAACATGCTTCCCGTCAAGCAATGGCGCCAGTTGTTTGAACTCGGCGAGCGAGAAGTGGGGACTACCCAAGACCACCATGTCAAGTTGGCTACCATCTGCGGTGGTCAATTGGTGGCGAGCTCCGCGCAAATCTTCCATGGTTATGGTCACCGTTTTCGCTGGCCGGTGGCCCTGGAAAGCAGCATCGAGGGTAGGGGCTTCGGGCGTGATGCCAACTATATGAAAGAGGGCTACCGTGCCGGACGAAGCAGCCGCCGCGCCCAGCGCCTTGAGTTGATCTTCGGTGGGCTGCGCCTCAAGTCCGGTGATGACCGGGATGCGATCCTGGGCGATCTTGCCCAGCAGGTAACCAAGCACGGGATAAAACGAATCGTCCTGCTGAAGGGGCAATGGCACATCCATCAGGCGCATCAATATTTCGCCGGCGCGGTTCTGGGTGAGGTGCAGTCCAACCGCCGGCACCCGTCCCGTAATGGCACAACAGATGTCCAGCAGGTCGGGATAACGTTCGGTGCGCGCGCCCAGGACCGAATTGGCAAACACGATCGCATTCGACTCACCCCAGGCAATCTGCTGTCCGAAGCCCGGCCTCATCTCGGTTTGATAGGGGGCGCAGGTCCAGGTTGGAACGCAGCCCATGCTTTGATAGGCCACCATCTGGCGGTGGGCGTTGCGCGCCCAATCGACGGGCACAGGCCATTCCTGCCAATGATGCTCGTCCAGGCCGCTTACGTTGAGCGTCGTGGGCACCGTGACGCGGGCACCCAAATTAGCGAGCCGTTCGGCGAACTCCAAACCGGCTTCGCCGATGTAGATGGTGCTATCAATATGGGCAGCGGTGATATCCATTAACTGTGTCGCGCCGAAAACCTCTGCCATTTGCACTACGATCGACATTGCCATCTGAGCTGCAGGTCCCTGGGCACCATCGAGCATGGCACGATCAGTGTCAGTAAGTTTCAAAGTCATAATTGATACCCCTGCGGGTAACCGCAAACGTCGCTTATCCTCTTGGCACTGGTTGCGTAAGATATGTCGCACTTGGAGAAAGCTACTTGCAAATGATCCAGATATCTAATCCCCGATTGTGGCCGCCTTCTCAATGGCGCTGATGATCTTATAATAACCGGTGCAACGACATAGATTACCAGTGATGGCTTGCTTGACCTCGTCGGGGGTAGGGGAGGGGTTTTCATCAAGGAGAGAAGCGCCGCTCATAATGAAACCGGGGGTGCAATAGCCGCATTGCACAGCCCCTTCCTCCACAAAGGCCTGCTGTACGGGGTGCAATGCTTCAGGCGTGGCCAAGCCTTCGATGGTGACAATTTGGCTGCGGTGGGCGCGAGGGGCCGGGACCAGGCAACTCATGACCGCAATCCCATCCAGGAGGACGGTGCAGGCACCACATTCGCCTTCGGCGCAGCCTTCTTTGGTGCCAATGAGCCCGATGTCTTCGCGCAACATGCGGAGCAGGGTCTTGTCATTTGCACCCCGAACCAGATAGCTTTGCCCATTGACTGTGGTTTCAATGGCCTGACCATCCTCCTCGGAATGGGCCAGGATGGGACGTAAGTCCGATGGGGAAGCGTTAGTGGTCCAAGTCGGGAATCGCCCCTTTGTTTGGCCCCACAGCATCACCGGCCGCGCCGGGAAAGCGTCGCGCTCAGCGCCAGCGCGCAGTTGCTCCAGCGCACGCCGGGTGTAGACACTCACCATGTATTTGCGGTAGTTAGCTGAGCCACGCACATCGTCAATGGGCTTGGCGGCCATAGCCGCCAACTCAGAGGCCAGCTTGATGGTTTCGCCGGTCAGGCGTTGACCGGCCAGCGCCCGCTCGGCGTCACGGGCGCGCACAATGGTGGGCGCCACGCTGCCCAGCGCAATCCGGCCTTCAACGACCGAAATAGGGGGTGCACCGGCGCGCAGATCATCGTCGAAAGTGAGGACCAATGCCACGTTCACCACCGATATCGCCTGAGCCTGGCGCAGCCCCAATTTGAGGAAGGTGCCCCGCTCATTGGCTTTCAACGGTTGCAAGGCAATGTCTATGAGCATCTCGTCCGGCTTGAGGTCGGTCTTGCGCACACCTCGGAAGAAGTCCTGGAAGGCCAACGTTCGTTCGCCCCAGACGCTCTTGAGCGTGACCTGGCCCTCCATGGCCCATAAGGGCGTGATGGTATCATTGGCCGGGCTGGCGGTGATGAGGTTGCCGGCGATCGTGCCCCGGTTGCGAATCTGGGGAGCGCCCACTTCCCAACAGGCTTTGGCCAGAGGGAAGGCACGCTCCACGCATAACCTGGAACCTACTACCTGGTTGTGCGTCACCAGCGGTCCCAGGTGAATCAACCCATCATCCTCGAGGCGAATGGTGTCCAGGCCTGGTATGCGCGTCACGTCTATCACGATACCCGGCTGGCGGATCCCGCGCTCCAATTCGAGGATGAGGTCAGTGCCGCCAGCCATGATGCGCGCGTCGGAAGCATGTTCGGCCAGCAAGGCCAACGCCTCATTGAGGTTAGAAGGAGTATAGTAAGTGTGCCACATCATTTAGCCACTCCAGTCTGTAATTCAGTGCCAGCCGCTAAGACGCTATTCTATCACAGTTTTGGCGTTGCTTCAAGACAATCGATGACCCCAAAATTACCCAAGTTTGCCGTAAAAAGTCCCTTTTCCACCAATTGCCGGGCCGTAACTCAAGGAAATCTATGATTCCAAAGCCCGGGCCGGTTTGCCCCACCCTCCCTTTGTGTTAAAATTCCCAAGCGAGATTCTAGCAGCCTGTCGGAGAGGGCGATTTTGCCAGACTTCGGAAGTTTTAGGGGGTAATTTTGCCACCGAATCGGCTTGATAATACAGGCAACTGTGCTGACCAAGGTGCCATCGGAAACTTCCGAAGTCTCTCTCCGACAAATTGCTAGCTATTTCTAATACGTGCTACGCTTTCAAGATGGTCTAAGGATTCGTAAAAGAATTACTTCCCGCATGTCATTCCCTGGACTGTCCGTCCAGCCCGTCCTGCCTGCACCTGTCGGCGCGGCACAGGTGGCTCCGCCACGCGGGCCAGGGGACAGGCTGAACGAGCACAGCGAGTGAAGAATCCCCGGCGACTCAATGGAGATTCTTCGGCTTCGCCTTCCCCAGAGGGGACCCTAGTGGCAGAATGACATGCGATGATGCGGGAACTTATATTTTTACGAGTCCT
>JAHELX010000610.1 GCA_024643945.1 Anaerolineales bacterium | reverse complement strand
GGTAGATGGCCTGGTTGAGCAAAAACGAGTCGGCGGCCGGGATATCCCACGAGAGGCGGTTGCGCTGCCCCATCACCAGGGTGATGGAGCGCAGAAAGTCCGCTTTGCGCTCCCAGGGGGTGAAACCCAGCACCTGGGCCTGGCCGCCGCTGGGATGCAGCAGCCCGGAAAGCATTTTGAGTGTGGTCGTCTTGCCGGCCCCGTTTGGCCCCAGAAAGCCCACAATTTCGCCGCTCCCGATGCGAAAACTCACCTGCTGCACGGCATTGACATCCTGGTAGCGGCGCCGAAAGAAGCTGCGCACCGCCGCGCCAAAGCCGCCTTCGCGCTCGGGCACCTGGAAGGTCTTGCTCAACGTTTCGACCACGATGGTATTATTCATAGGTTATCACAATTTTTAATGCCCACGCCTGCCAACCCTCCACGTCAACCGCCTCGATCTCATCGCCTTCAAAGTGACCATCTCGACCTGTCCTTATGCCTGACACAGAATAGCCCTATTATATCAAATAGGTCATATTTGTCAAACATATGTTCTAATTCCGTTACTTTCCTAAATCCGTGGCTGCTTCTCGATCGTTATGCTAAAACCAGCCCCCCTCGCTAATACCTCCACCGCCCCTGACCAGGCTCACATCTTTACTTTTCCTTTTTCCCTTTGGCTTCTGCTCTTTCCAAATTATCCTTTACTCTAAACGTTACAATTTCGCTGATTAAGTCATAAGGAATTGGTTCATCTAACGGGAATTTTACCGAACCTTTTGCTCCCTCATAAGCAGATAGCTCATCTTTGAATTTCTCAATTCCTCTTGGTGCAGGATAAAATCCAATATGCCTTTTAAAGGCAGCAAAATGCACTAAATTACCTTTAAGAGTAAAGGTCGGTATTTGATAACTGATTGCCTCTTCCGCATCTGGTGCAGCTTTTCTAATTGTCGTCCTTATCTTTTCCAAAATCTCTTGAATTTCTTTTGGAAAACCTGCGATATATTCATCTATGTCTTTGGGTCCTGTTTTATTGGCGGTCATAATATCTCCTTATGAATTGGGAGCCAGGCTGCCAAATGGCCTCGGCCTGGCTCTGTTGAATCGTTAATTCATTATATAGTCGTTTAGGGGAAGGCAAAATCGACAATTGGCCCGATGATTTTGAAAATTTGTCTCCTTTTATCCCGCTGACCGCTGCTTACGCCAGTTCCATATCGCCTCGGCGTGCTTCGGGTAATGGCTGTACGTATCAAGCCGTAGGCGACGACGGAAGCGCGTTTCCCGGATAAATTGATCTCCTGGCGCACTTTGAATGAAGTCGATGAGCCGGCGGTGGGTATCGTCTCGCTGGCGTAGCACCTCAGAGAGCGACAACTTCCTCTTCTGCTCCGTCATCTGGGCGTTGAAGGCATCGATGCCGCCATACGTGACGGAATACCGCGGTGGCTTCCCGCCTGCGAGGATAAGTGGCAGATGCGTCAGTGCTTCCTCTTCCCACCAGGTCACATGCGCGATAATGTCTCTGACTGACCAGTCGCCCGTGACACCAGGCTCCATAAGCTCCGAGTCTGACAGACTGGCGTATGACGCGTTGAATGCTTCCCACGCCTTGTCAAGTCGTTTAAGAAGTTGCGATTTATCCATGTTCACCTCCCTCTGGCATGGAGCTGAAAGCGAGAACGAAGGAGCCTTCACAATATCGTGGGGGCGGGTGCGGCGGGTGCGACCAACCCTTTCTCCGGCCGACATTACGTTAGCATCTTCAGCAGGTCGCGTAAGTGCCCAATCTCATACGTGATCGCTAGACCATTTGGCCGGGGTTCGCCGACGGGATTGTACCAGCACGTGTCCAGTCCATAGTCCAGGCCGCCTTGTATATCGGAGCTAAGGCTGTCCCCAATCAGCAAGACGTCGCTTTTGGCGGGCTGCCCCACCCGGGCAAAGGTGGCGGCGAAGAAGGCGGCTTCGGGTTTGGCGGCACCGACTTCCTCAGAAATAATCAGCTCAGCAATGTAATTCCGGATCCGGGAACGGGCCAAGCGACTGCGCTGGACAGCCTGCAACCCGTTCGTCACAATCGCCAACTGGCAGGTTGCTTGCAACGTGCGCAGAACCTCTTCGGCGCCGTCTATCAACTCAGCACAGAGCGCCAATTGTTCCAAATAGGTAGTGCTCATCTGGATGGGTGACCCCGCCAATTGAAGAGCTTCCTGCAGCAGCTCAAACCGCCGCACCTGCAAGATGGCGGGCGTGATTTCCTGGCGCTCCAAAGCTTGCCAGAGTCGTTGGTTGATGCGACGATAGACATTCAGATACTCAGGCTCGAAGGGCGTATTGAGGGATTGAAAGGCTCGCTGGAGGGCTGTTTTTTCTGCCCGGTCGTAGTCAAACAGCGTGCCATCCGCGTCGAACCATAACCAGGGGTAATGTTTTCTCATAAGCATTCAATCATGTGCCGCCCAATGGTGCGGTTCACCTTCAGCAATCCTTTGCTGGACGCAAAAAGCCTGTCGGCTCCACCTCCTTCATTATCCGTCCTGTTGATCCTGTGGGGCGAAGCCAGCGACCCAGCCGGGGGCGAAACCGGTCTTCTGCCCGAGAAAGAGATTCAGCTGGGAGGCATGTTCTTGGACATGGCGCATGTTGTACAGCAATAACCACGCAAAGTTGACCTCACCCCATGAGAACACACAGCGTTGACGGGCCTTCTCGTCCGTCAGCGCTTCAATCGTGGCTCGGCACTTCTGGCGGCCGTGTTCCAGGTAGGCCTTGAGCTCAACCTTCGTATACGGGCGTTCGGGAAGCAGGCCTGCTGGATCCAGCTCTTGCAGACTAAAAGGAGCGGGGGGAGCGAACCCCTCAGCCGAGCCGGAAAGGTACAAGTCGAGCCAGAAAAGTGTGTGATAGACGACATACCAGAACTGCGAAAACTCCGATTCTTGAGCACCATCGCGCCATAGGCGGCTGCGCCAAAGCTCGTCGGGACATGCGACCAGGGCGTTATCGAGCATGTCGATCGCAGCGCCGAACTGCTGCCCAATGATAGCTCTCCACTCAGTATCCATCTCAAGACCTCCTGCGAGTTCCCTCTAAATACCCGTAGTCGGGTATTAGGAAGAAATGACTTAAGTCTGAAATGCCGAAAAGGCACTGCCGAAGACCAAAACACACATATTATGAGCTGACAGAGATATGAAGGAAGAAGATCGAGAAAGTCCATAATACGCTTATTATACCATAGAATCGTATCTTCTCAAAAAGTAGGGGCAAACCCTTGCGGTTGCCCACCTGGGCAGGTGCAAGACCTGCCCTTACCCCAAGATATTGAGAAGATACATAGAATCGACCTAACGGATTATTGAATTTTGGCAGCCCTTCCACTTCCCCTCACCAGGCCTATACCCAGGGTGAGCACCCCGGCGGCCAGAAGGACCGCGCCAATATAGGCCAGATTGATCAGCCCGTCCGGCTCCTGCGCCTCCGGTGACAGAACCGACAGGAAGAAGGCTGCCGGTAGGAGGATGGCCGCTGCCGGCACGGAGTGCCTGACAAACCACTTGGCGCGGCTGGATAGCCGGGCCTCGTCCACGTAGCGCAGAACGAGGAGGCTGAACACCACGAGCATGCCGGCGTGCGCATGCCCGGCCCGCCACAGGTCCTGGCGCAGCGGGTTCTGCATGTAGCCCGGATCGCCGATCAACATCCTCAAGATACTAACACCCCCGAACATGACAGTGGGGAGTAAGATTAATAGTACACCTGCAAGTCGTCGAGATTCAGCGCTCATCGATATCACCTCCTTGAGACTAACCAAGCACCTGTTCTTGTGGTCTAAGCCTGTCTCGCGCGGCCTGGCGCCGGCCTGTGGCCGGGACGAGATGCATCACCTGGCCCCGCCACGGGCTGGGCATATTGACGTAGACGCACTCAAACTGGCCGGTAGGGATCGTACCCATTGACATCTATCGCAATTAAGACTATACTTCTGCTATATCAGTAGTTATTTAGCACAATAGAGAGACTGGCTGGATATGGCTGAATCCCCCAAAACCTCGATTGAGTTCCACCTGGACCCGCGCTCAGGTGTCCCTCTTTACTTGCAACTGGTCCATCAGGTCAAACAAGCACTCCGCCTTGGCT
>JAHELX010000609.1 GCA_024643945.1 Anaerolineales bacterium | reverse complement strand
GCTTCCGGTCCTCAGTGAGAAGCGCAATGCCCGCCGCCACAGCCTCACGAGGTGATGCGGGCCTTATCACCTCTCCATCCAGGCGGATTTCGCCGGAGGTGAACGGATCGGCGCCAAAAATACATCTCGCGGCCTGAGTACGGCCACTACCTACAAGCCCGAACATGCCAAGGATCTCACTCCGGCTGACGGAGAAAGAGAGATCGGTAAAGGCACCTTCTCGACTTAGAGCCTTGACTGTCAAAACCTGATCACCTGGCTGGGTACGCCGGTGTGGATAGATTTCGTCCAGCGTTCGCCCTACCATCATCTTGATCAACTGACCCTCATTGGTTTCCTGAGAACCCACTGTGCCCACTATCTCCCCGTCCTTCAGCACGGTGATCCGATCTGCCACATCAAAGACTTCATCCAGCCGATGGGAGATGTAAAGGATCAGTGTCGACTCTTGCTTCAGCTTCCGAATGAGGGCAAACAGGCACTTCAACTCCTCCTGGGAGAGAACTGCTGAAGGCTCGTCTAAGATCAGGATGCATGGGTTTTCTGCCACAGCCTTGGCGATCTCTATCATTTGTTGATGGGAGACACTCAGACGGGAGACGGGTGTGCGCACGTCGATGCCGGTAAAGCCGATATCTTCCAGGATCTGCTCCGCACGGCGATGCGCCCTGGCCCAATCGACCCACCATTTGATCCTGCCGGTAGGCATCTGGCCCATCAGGATGTTCTCGCTGACAGTCAGGTGCGGAACAAGGCTGAACTCCTGGTGTACAGCGCGGATTCCCTGGTCGCGGGCGTCAAGCGGCGTGTCAATATCCACTGGCTTGCCATCCAGAAGGATGTCCCCCGTGTCCGGTTGCACAACCCCGGCGAGAATCTTCACCAGCGTGGATTTCCCGGCCCCGTTTTCTCCGACGATGGCATGCACCTCGCCAAGAGTGGCGGAGAAGTCCACCTTGCGTAGGGCCTGAGTCCCATCATAGCTCTTGCTAATGCTCTGCATGTGCAGGAAATCCAGGTTTTTCATCAGCCTACTTACTCCGGAGAAAACATCGTCAGGGCGTCATGCACCAAGATGATTTTCTGCTCTGTCATTTCGTCCAGGGTGTCGTGCAGTCCCTCACGGCCATGGCCGCTCATCTTGATACCACCGAAGGGCAGGCTTTCCACTCGCAGCGCCGAAGACCAATTGACGATCACCCCTCCTGCCTCCAGGCTGTAGGCAATGTCGAAGGCATGGGAAATGTCCTTCGTGAATATGGCCGCTTGCAGACCGTAGGGGCTGTCGTTGGCCATTTGAACGGCCTCCTCTACAGTCTGAAAAGCCACCAAGGGTGCAACCGGCCCGAAGGTCTCCTCGCGGAATAGCTCTACCTGGGGAGGAACGTCCGTCAAAACGGTGGGCTCGATGAACGCATCGTGTCGATGGCCGCCTGCTCTCAACGTTGCCCCGGCCTGGACAGCGTGGTTGATGACCGCTTCTACTTTCTCAGCAGCCTGTTCGTTGATGAGTGGCCCAACGTCGGTGTCTTCCGCCAGTTGGTCGCCTACCTTCAGGGCCTGGGCTTTCTGCGTTAGTATATCTGCAACACGGTTATAGACTGGGGCTTCTACAAAGATGCGCTTGACCGCGCAACAAATCTGGCCGTTCCCACGCGCCAGGCGGCCCAGGACAACTGCTTCAGCCGCCTTTTCCAAATCGGCATCGGCGCAGATGATCGTGGCGTCGTTGCCGCCCAATTCCATGTGCACTTTCTTGAGATGCTCGGCGGCCAGTTGCGAGATCCTGATGCCAACAGAGGTACTACCCGTCACAGTAACCATCTGGATACCCGGACTCCGGGCCAGAAAGTCCCCGATCAATGCGCCGGGGCCAGTGAGTACCTGGTGCGCCGCCCTGGGCAGCCCTGCCTCCTCCATCAAAGCAGCGATTTTGAGCAGGGTCAGAGGGCAATCGCTGGGCGGCTTGGTGATCACGGCATTGCCGGCGGCTAATGCCGGGGCCGCTTTGTGAGCGTACAACTCTACGGGGTAGTTGAAGGGCACAATTGCTGCCACTACCCCCAGGGGCTGGCGAATGGTAACCGCGAAATGACGCTCCTGACCTGGCACCGCGTCCATGGGTACCACCCGGCCAAAGATACGCTTGGCCTCTTCGGCAAATCCGCGGAAAATACGAATTGTAGCCCCTAGCTCCTCCCGCGTCTGCCGAATAGGTTTGCCGTTCTCCTGAGCCAGCAATTTACTCAGTTCAGCTCTATTAGCTTCCATAGCATCGGCAATGCGAAATAAAATCTCCGAACGCTTGTAGGCCGGCAGCTTACGCATGGCTTCTTTGCCGCACTGGGCCGCTTGTAGTGCCGCCTCGGCATCGCGTAAGGTCGCCACTGGGACGCTGTCGATGACTTCGCCAGTGCCTGGATTGCGAATCTCCCGCCAATTGCCGTCAGATGCCTCTACCCACTGGCTATCAATCAGCATTTTCATAGCTGTCCTCCATAAACTAGAGATTGCTCGACTTTCGCAGAGCTAGCTAATACCAGATTTCCTTTAGCGAGGATCTCCTATTCTTTTGATCATTTCTGGGACTGCATCTCTGACCAAGGGGTCCAACTCGAGTTCCGCTCCTCGCTCATACGAGCCATCGCGGGTATAACGCAAAAGTGTCGGGCCAAACTTCCGAAGTTTCCAAAACTTCGGAAGTTTATGCCTTCACCGACAATTCTGCGCTATATCTAGCCATCGCTTAGTAACGAATTAAGGCACGCAAAGGTTCAAAGAGTGGTCGTGATTTGTTAGCAATTTGGTCAAGATTGAAAGAGCTGTGAGTAGCCTTATTGGATATCACAAGGGGTGAGGCGTTAGGTACCCGTTCGCAAAGTTGTCACAAGAGTGATTCTACGGGTTCGTCCAGATAACCGAGAGCTTGCGAGATGTGCGACGCAGTTTTGGTAACCTCCACCGCCACAGGACTGCCGATTATGGGCACAGGCATGCGGGTATCTGGGCCGGAGATACTGACGGCAGCGATGACTGTGCCAGTTCTATCGCGAATTGGCGCAGCAACGCACCTGACACTCTCCTCATATTCGCCGTTATCAACAGCGTAACCCCGAGAGCGGATTTCGCGCAGTTCCCGCAGGAAGGCATCTTCATCGATAATGGAAGCCTCGGTATAAGGTTTTAAGCCGTAGGTGCGAATCCAATGCCAGATCTCTTCCTCAGGCCGGAAGGCTGCCATCGTCCTGCCTAAAGCGGTGCAGTGCATGGGAGCGGTGATCCCGACGCGCGACATCATCAGGCCAACGGCGTGTTGCGTAGAGAGCTTTTCCAGGTAGACCACGCGTAAATCAGCGTCCAGCACGGCCAGGTGAACGGTTTCGTTGACTCGATCCCGCAATTGCATAAGGTAAGGGCGTGCTTGTTGTTTCAGGTCTAATTTCTCTTCGACCAGGGCGCCAAAACGCATTAGCTTCAGCCCCAGCCAGTAACCTTCCTCGGTCTCGACCAGATATTGGCCTCGCAGCAAATTGACGATGACTCGAAAAGCTGTTGACTTGGGCAGTTCAGTATAAGCGCAGATTTGTTCCAGGCTGAGTGGGATACGGGACTCAAGTAGAGCATCAAGTACTTTCATGCCTCGCTGTAGAGCCTGGATTGAATAGTCGCGCTGAGAGGATTGACCCATTTCTTGTTTCATTTTATGAAACTATGGTTTCATTTTCCAGTTAGAATTATAACAAATTTTCATCTGTTTGTCAATAGAAAATTATTCGATGACCAGGGCTTTCCCATTTTCGGTATATTGCTCAGAGGAACAAGCGCGTTCCCAACACAAGGTATTCATACGTTTGCAAGCCTTTTCCAGACCGCTGACGTGCCTGGCACCTTACTTTGGGAACGCCCCGTTACACGCGGAGGTTATCCTTGACCAATCGCTGGGAAAAGCCGGGTTTCTTTGCTTCCAGGTGAACGGTTACAGAAAATCAAGCAGGTACTCCCCGTGCCTGTTTGATCCAATCTAACACCTGGCGCACTGTGGCTGTGATCTCTGCCCAGTTGCCCGCCGCCACCCAATCCTTTCGGATCAGTTTGGAGCCCATACCGACACACGCTACCCCTGCCCCGAACC
>JAHELX010000608.1 GCA_024643945.1 Anaerolineales bacterium | reverse complement strand
TCTCCACGTGAGGCAGCAGCGCGTCTTGCTGGGCCTTGTTGAAGCGGTGCACCTCGTCCACAAAGAGGATGGTGCGCTGCCCGTACATCTTGCGCCGTTCCTGGGCGACGGCAATCGCCTCACGGATGTCCTTCACCCCGGCCAGCACGGCATTGATGGCGATGAAGTGCGCCTGGGTCGTGTTGGCAATGATGCGGGCCAGCGTCGTCTTGCCGGTACCGGGCGGGCCATAGAAGATGACGGAGGACAACTGGTCGGCCTGGATGGCACGTCGCAGCAGCCGGCCCGGTCCGACGATGTGCTCCTGGCCGATGAACTCGTCGAGGGTGCGCGGCCGCATGCGGGCGGCCAGGGGCGCCTCGCTAGCTATTTGTTCCTGGCGAGCGTGGTCAAACAGATCCATTTTTCGGCCTCTATCGCAGATTCTATTGTACCACATCTCAAGTTTGAGAGCATCATGGGTTCGTGACTATTGTGACGCTGGGTCCATTTCAGTTTTGGGGGAAGACCTAACCCCCAGCCCCTTCCCCCCTTTGCAGGGACAGGCTACCAGGGAAAGGGGGAATTGCTCCCCTCCCCGCGTCGGGGAGGGGCCGGGAGAGGGGTTTGCCCCCAAACTGAAATGCTCACCTGGCTATTGCGTCGTTGACACAATGGCCGGGATAGGGTAAAATCAGTAAGATTGTCCAGAATCGGGACAATAGAATAACAAAGCTGCGAAGTACTTGTCCAACAATGACTTTGTGCTTCAATCGGCACATCAGGTGCAAACTGATGGCAAGAGTACCAAGTTATTTCTGGACAAGTGCGAAGTACTTGTCCAACAATGACTTTGTGCTTCAATCGGCACATCAGGTGTAAACTGATGGCAAGAGTACCAAGTTATTTCTGGACAAGTGCGAAGAGGCAGATCCTATGTTCCCTTCGACCGACGACCTGCAGCGCGAATTTGTCACCTGGAGCGGCATAGACGCGCTCATTGATCATCTGTTACCTCAATTCCGGGGCGAATTTGATGGCCTGTTGATGATCACCCGAGGTGGGCTGATCCCGGGTGGCTATCTGGTTGAAACCATGGGCATCGAGCACGTATTGACGGCCTCAATTCACTTTGATCCAACTATTGATGACAAATTGGCCTGGCCTACATTTATGCAATTTCCCAGCGACGTCCTGCTGATGGGACGGCGCATCCTCATTGTAGACGACGTTTGGGCCAATGGGCGCAATATGGTTGTCGTCAAGAGTCGGGTCACCGCAGCCGGAGCCCGGGCCGAGACCGCCGTGCTCCATTACCGGCCCCGGAGCAACCTCTTTCCCAGCACCGGCCCCGACTACTACGGCGCCATTACCGATCGCTTCATCGTTTACCCCTGGGAAACACCCCAGATGGCAAATAACGCGACCGACACCAGGCCCACGCTGCCCACCAACTGAGGCTAAGGTTGAGGCTGAGGTTGAGGTTGAGGTTGAGGCTGCCCACACTACCCATCAACTGATGTAATACTCGCATGCGGGTGTTATAAAACGGCCCGGCCCTGTCGGAGGATGAGAGGGCCGGGCTTCCCTTTACTTTAACGTAGTACGCAATACGCAATACGCAATCCTATAGCATCGGGATCTTGATACGATGCTTCTTGGCGAACTCGATCGCCTCCGGGTAGCCGGCGTCGGCGTGGCGGGCGACGCCAGTGCCGGGGTCAGTGGTCAGCACGCGCTGCAACCTGCGCGCGGCTGCCTCGGTCCCGTCGGCGACGATGACCTGCCCGGCGTGGATGCTGTAGCCGATGCCCACCCCACCCCCGTGGTGGATGCTGACCCACGTCGCGCCCCCCACAGCATTGATCAACGCGTTCAGGAGCGGCCAGTCGGCGATAGCGTCCGAGCCATCGCGCATACCCTCGGTTTCGCGGTTGGGGCTGGCCACCGAGCCGCTGTCCAGGTGGTCGCGTCCAATGACGATGGGCGCGCTGACTACCCCGGATGCGACCAGTTCGTTGAATTTGAGCCCTGCCCTGGCCCGCTCGCCGTAGCCCAGCCAGCAGATACGCGCCGGCAATCCCTGGAACTCCACCTTTTCCTGGGCCAGGCGAATCCAGCGCGCCAGGTGTTCATCTTCGGGGAAGAGTTCCAGAATGGCCTCGTCGGTAGCATAAAGGTCTTGCGGGTCGCCGGAGAGGACCACCCAGCGGAAAGGACCTTTGCCTTCGCAGAACAGGGGCCGGATGTAGGCCGGCACAAAGCCGGGGTAGTTGAAAGCATCTTTAACGCCAGCATCGTAGGCGCGCTGGCGCAGATTGTTGCCGTAGTCAAAGACGATGCTGCCCCTGGCCTGCCAATCGAGCATAGCCTGTACATGCCGGGCCATCGACTCCATGGATCGGCGCTGATACTCATCGGGGTCCTTCTGGCGCAACTCCGCCGCCGCATCCAGTGTCATTCCGACTGGGATGTAGCCGTAAAGCGGGTCGTGGGCCGAGGTCTGGTCGGTCACCACGTCGGGGACGACACCGCGCTCGACCAGTTCGGGCAGGGCCTCGGCGGCGTTGGCGATGAGGCCCACCGACTTGGGCTCTTCCTTGGCCAGTGCCTCTTCCACCCAGGTCATCGCCTCTTCCAGGTTGTCGGTAATGGCGTCAATCTGGCGCAGTGACAGTCGTCGTTCTGCCCGCCAACGGTCCACCTCGACGATCAGGCCTACCCCTTCGTTCATGGTGACGGCCAGGGGCTGGGCGCCGCCCATTTCGCCCAGGCCGGCCGTCAGGACGAATTTGCCCTTGAGGCTCTTCCATCCCTCCTGCCGGGCCAGCGAGCCGAGGGTTTCATAAGTACCTTGCAGGATGCCCTGGGTGCCGATATAGATCCAACTCCCGGCCGTCATCTGGCCGAACATGATGAGGCCCTCTTTTTCCCACTTGTCGAAGTTTTCCTGGGTGGCCCAGGCGGGAACGATGTTGGAGTTAGCAATCAACACCCGGGGAGCGTCCTCGTGCGTGCTAAAGACAGCCACTGGCTTGCCCGACTGCACCAGTAACGTCTCGTCCGGCTCCAGATTTCGCAAGGACTCGAGAATGGCGTCGAAGCACTCCCAGTTACGAGCCGCCTTGCCCCGCCCGCCGTAGACGATGAGATGCTCTGGATCGCCGGCAACTTGGGGATCCAGGTTATTCTGAATCATCCGATAGGGGGCTTCGATGAGCCAGTTCTTACAAGTTAATTGTGTGCCGCGGGGGGCACGAATGGTACGAGCCATCATTTCACCTCCATAGACATTCTAGAGCGGCTGTGTTATAATTGTCAACGTAGTCTCTTTGGCATATAGGCCGATAATGACGCTGTCGGCAACAGCGTTGAGTACCTTGGAGGATATACTATGTCTTTGACTGAACTATTACCAATACTTCGGGAATTACCAAGAGCCGATAAACTACGCCTCGTTCAATTCTTAGTATCTGAACTGGCCAGAGAAGAAGGTGTGAGCTTGTTTGAGAGTGAAAGGGATTATCCAATTTGGACACCCTACAATGCTTTTAAAGCTGCTGATACGCTGTTAAATGCATTAGCTACAGACCGGGTATCAAATAATAGTGAAAATTGATGGAGAACGATTTCCCTTCATCGAGGTAGACAGTTCTCTGGGAGCAGCCAGTAGTTTGCCATGTCTACCGCTGACCCTAACCTATCAGGGCTATTCTTTGGTCGTATCCGGTTTGCTGGATACGGGTGCTACTGTCAATGTGTTGCCTTACAAAATTGGCGAGCAACTCGGGGCAGTGTGGGATCGGCAAACAACACCAGTTCGTCTAACCGGTAATCTCGCCCGGTTAGAAGCGCGCGTGCTCATTGTGTCAGCCACTCTTGGTCAATTTGCTCCAGTTCGCCTGGCATTTGCCTGGACACGGGCTGAAGATATTCCTTTGATTTTAGGTCAGGTGAACTTCTTCCTGGAATTTGATGTGTGCTTCTACCGTTCCCATTTGGCCTTTGAAGTGCGCCCAAGACAAATCTCATAATATTCCACGTCTATGAACAGGCATGAAAATTCAGCTTTCCTAAAAATCCTAGATGTACAGCAGATTGTTGAAGCTTATCACCAGCAACCTGTGCACTTTATCCGCTTTTGGCAGCGTGGATATCAAGGACCCTCCC
>JAHELX010000070.1:9583-15732 GCA_024643945.1 Anaerolineales bacterium | reverse complement strand
GACGTTTGACGTTTTACGTTTCACGTCCCACGTTTTACGCTTTGTAAATCCGCACTGGCGTCGGGCTAACGGCTGCCACGCCATCCAGCGACTCGGTGCCGGCGACCAACACCTGGTTGGAGTTAGCGCCGACGACGATGTTTGCCTGGGAACCACGTCCCCATTTGACCCACGTGCGGTGGCCCTGGCCAGGCGGCATGTAAACCGCGTTGGGCCACAGCCCCTGGTACAGGCGGACAGGGACTTTCACCCGGCCCACGGGCGACTCCACCCATACCAGGTCACCATTCTCCACACCCAGTTCCCCGGCAGCGAGAGGGTTGATCTCCACCCAACTCGACCACTTCATGTTCGTTTGCAAACCGTAACACTCTTGCAGGCTGGGGATGATCCCCTGCCAGGTTCGAGGTTGGGTAATCAGTGTCTGGGTGACGAGCAGGAAAGGATAAGTCGCCGCATCGCCGCTTTGCTCTGTCATGGTCGTGGGCAGGTCAAAGTGGGGCAGGCAATCCAGGTCCCCAGGCGACGCCAGGGCCGCGAACAGCTCGCGCGAGAAGAGGTCAAAGCGCCCATCTTGCGCTGCATTCAAGCGATCACGCCCGACCACGTCCGCCCAGGCAGGGCTGCCCGGCGCCGCGTGGAAGTAGACCATTTCCGACCAGGCCCCGTTCTCTTCAACTTTGGCCCGGTCCATGTCAATACCGGAAAGGCGATATTCAAATAACTCTTTATAATCGCGCCAGGGTAGCGCCTCGGCCAGTGATCCCCCCACCATGGCCGCCAGGTTCAGCAGTACGTCGCCTGGATTACGGGTGTCGTGGACCGGCTCGACTACCGGCCGGCGCAGCGACACGCCCGCATAGCCAGTACCTGCGATGAAATCGTCTCCCCACACTTCCAGGAAGGTGCTGGCCGGCAGAATCAGGTTAGCGTGGGCGGCGCTTTCGTCCAGCGTGGAGGCAAAACTGACGACAAAGGGTACCTTCATCAGCGCCTGCGCAAAATGTCCGGCACTCGGCGCGTCGTAGACCGGATTGGCGTTGTAGAGGAAGAGGGCGTTTACCGGGTAGGGGTCGTCGGCCAGGATGCGGCCCGCCAGATTTTGATAGGCGGAGAGAGCCAACGGCAGGGCATCCGAACCTGCCCCATCAATGCGTTCATGAGAGAGACCAGCCTGAGCGACCTCATCCGGCGTCACATCCGGCCAGGGAGCCAGACGGGGGAAGCGCTGCACCAACACGCCGCCCGGGGTGTCTATCGAGCCCACCAGCGCGTTCAGAGCGTGGATGGCCATGGCTGTATAAAGGCTATTGCCGCTGGATAACCCTTCGGGTTCAGTAGGCATTACGGCCACGGCCGGCCGATTGGTGGCGAACTCCCCTGCCAGGCGGGCGATGTCGGCCCCGGAGACACCGGTGATGAACGCCACGCGATCCAGGGTATACTGCTCCAACACCAGGCTCTTGAAGCCCTGGTGCGGGTTGCCGGCCTCATCCTCGAAGTCCTCGAAGCCAAAAGTAAAGTCGCGGACGAATTCCTTGTCATACAGGCCGCTGTTGATGATAACGTTGGCCATACCCAACGCCAGTGCGCCGTAGGTACCGGGCCGGATGGGCACCCATTCGTCGGCCTTGATACCGGTCAAGGACAGCCGGGGGTGGGCCGCAACCAGCTTACCCCGGTCGGGGCGACCACGCCGCATAAAGGCCGCCGCCGACAGGCATGCGATGACGTGCTGGCTCGACTCCAGCAGGTTACCGCCGAAGGTCATCACGTAGCGGGCGTTGCTTATGTCATAAATGGGGATAGCATTGATCCCCTGGGTAAAGAACATGGCCAAGCGTGCTGCTTGTTCGTCCAGGCTGTCTCGCGAGATGACGTTGGGCGAGCCATACATGGTCATGAAGCGGTTGATAAGTGCCCGCATCTCGCCCCGGGTTTCGCCATGGAGGAAAGCGACGCTGTGGGCCTGGCCGGCCCGGCGCAACTCGGCCAACTTGCCGGCCACGATTCCGAGGGCCTCATCCCAGGAGATCTCTTGCCAGTCGCCGCCTCCTCGTTGGCCGGTCTGGATACGCGGACGCTGGATGCGCTCCGGGCTGTAGAGCACTTCCAGTGCGGCCTGCCCCTTAAGGCAGCAAACGCCCTGGTTGAGCGGGTGGAGGGGGTTGCCCTCGATCTTGACCGCTTCGCCGTTCACGACGCGTACATCCAGGCCGCAGCCAGATGGGCAGAGCGCGCAGGTAGTTTTCACCCGGGTCTCGTCAGGGGAGGAAGCTGCGGTAGCGCTGCTGCGGCCGACCGCCGGCGCGCCTCCTGTCTCCAGCAATCTTCGAGTGCCGCTGGCAGCCGCCACGGTCGCTCCAGCAACGGTGGCGGTAGTCCCGATCTTGATGAAATCTCGCCGCGAAATCTTGTCCATGCTTTAATTGCCTTCGTAATTCTTGAGCCAATCGTGGAGCGCCTTGGCCTGGCCCGTCTTGAGGTTGAGAGATCCTGCGGGTGGGATCGCTTCGGGAACGGTCGTGTAGGCGCTCTCGTCAACTTCCAGGTGAACTCCCAATAATTCCAGCGACTGGGTCAGGCCGGGCACCGTCCCGGACTTGCCGCCGGCCACCCAGGCCTGCCCGCGTGGCGTGCGCAGTCCCCCCCCGGAGGGGCTGACGTGACAGGTAGCGCATGGCTCGCCGGTCTGCGCAGCGTATTCAGGTAAGGCTTGCGTCGGCTGGCTGCTGAGCGTCATAGCCAGAATGATAGCGATCAGCAGGGTTGAGAGTAGCAATAAGCGCTTAATCACTTTGACCCGCATCGTTGACCTCCGGGGCGTGTTGCGTAAAACGTGAAACGTAAAGCGTGAAACGTAAAACGTCATGATTTACGCTTTACGTTTCACGTTTTACGCAACACGCAGTACGCAATACGCAGTACGGTTCAAGCTAATTCTCCTACAATGACCTTATCACCTTCTACCTTCACCGGGAACTGCTCCAGCGGCACGACCGGCGGGGCGGCGAGGACGTCGCCGAACTGGTCGAAGCGGCCGCTGTGGCACGGGCAGTAGAACTCTTTCTCGTTTGCCTGCCACTGCACGATGCAGCCCATATGAGTGCAGACGAGGGATAAGGCTCTGATGCCGGCTGACGTGCGGATGACGATGGCCTGCGCGCCGGCATAGGTGATGACCTTAACCCCGCCCACCGGCAACTCAGACAGGGGAAACTCGACCGGTTTGGCCTCCTGGGTCGAGGGCTGAGGGAAGAGCCTGGATTGAACGATAGTACCGGCCCAGGCTGCGCCGACGGTGGCAATGCCAAGCATAATGAAGTGCCGTCGGGATGTGAAAACAGATGGCCTGGGGCCCTTGCTGGCTTGAGTCTTTTCAGTGTCAGTCATAGTTTACACTCTCGTAGGTATCAGTCACTAGTTCTCTCCGACCGGCTCGCCTGCCAGAATTGCCGGTTGCCATTTACCGCCTACAATGGTCTTTGCGCCCACATAACTATGGCAATTATTGCACGAAGTTTGTGGGTCGTGGCAATACAGGCAGTCTGATTCGCTCAGGTCACCTCGGTCGACCACGTCCATGTGATGGGTTTGCCACCAGTCCAGAGGGGTATGGGTCTGGGGCGCAGACAGACTGGGATCCAGCAGGATCGCCAGTGGACCGGTGCCATCCTTTACTGGCTTTTCGATGAAGGTGGGGTAGAAACCTACGACTAACCCGAGGATTATCAAGACTGCGACAATCAGAGCCGCTTTTCGCATCACGTCCCTCCCAAATCAGAGCTTGAGCGCGTTGGCCAACAGATCAATCACGCCGCCCACTTTGGCTGGCACGTCCCAATAGTGCATCACTTCTGGCAACTGGGCCTTGCAGATGGCGCAAGGGGTAGCCAAATAATTGGCCCCGACGTGCTTGACCGCCATTGCCCGCGGCTTGCCACCCGCCATGCGGATGGCCATCACCTCGTCGGTCAGCAAACCACCGCCGGCGCCGCAGCAGTAGGTCTTTTCGCGGATCGTGTCGGCCGGCATCTCGACGAAGTGGTTGCAGGAGGCGCGCACCACCTCGCGCGGCTCCTCGATCAATTGACCGGCGCGGGCCGGGTTGCAGGGATCGTGATAGGTGACAATGAGATCATCATTGGCGCTCTTGTCTATCTTGCCGTCGAGGGCGCCCTTGCGCAGCATGTCCACGATGAACTGGCTGATGTGATAAGGGTAAGGCGGGTCGAACATGTCCATCGGCCCGTTGAGGGTGGGGGTAAGGATACCGGCTCGCCAGGCGTGGCCGCACTCGCCCCAGATGATGGTTTTCACATTCAACATGCGCGCTCCGTCAATGATGCGCTTGTTGACTTTTTTCAGATTGAAATAGTTAAGGAAAAGGCCGAAGTTTCCAGCTTCGTTGGCGTAGGTACTGGTAGTCCAACGGATGCCCAACACGTGAAAAAGCTTGGCATAGCCGATCATAGTGTCCACGTTGGCGAAATTGTCGGCCGAAGGGGGCACCAGTAATATGTCGGCGCCATAGTCATCCACCGGGAAGCGAAGGGGAACCCCCGTCTCTTCCTCCAGGTCCTCTTCCAGGAATTCGCAGTTGTCTATCCAGGCAGCGGGAGGGATACCCAGGTTGTTGCCGGTCTCGTAGACTTTGGCCACCACTTCGGTCACATACTTGGTGGCGACGCCGATGCTGCTCATAATTTCGCGGGCGGCCATCGTAATTTCAGCCGTGTCAATGCCGTAGGGGCAGAAGACCGAACAGCGGCGGCACTCGGAGCACTGGTAGAAGTAAGTGTACCACTTCTCCAGCATCTCCTGGTCGAAGTCAGCGGCGTCGTTGAGATCAGGGAACATACGCCCACCCAACGTATAGTAGCGACGGTAGACTTTGCGCAACAACTCGGCGCGGGCGACCGGAAAGTTCTGTGGGTCGCCGGTGCCCAGGTAGAATTGGCACTTATCGGTACAGGCCCCGCAACGGACGCAGATGTCCATAAACAGGCGCAGAGCTTTGTTCTTCTCTAATAGCTCCCCCAGCTTGGCGATGCCTCGCACCTGCCAGTCGGGCACGCGCTCTGAGGGCATATCAATCGCTTTTTGGTCTTTGACCTTGCCAGGCCAACAACGCACGCCCTCCGAAGCGTGCTCGCGGATGGCGGGCGGCGCCAGAATACCATCTTTGGCCGGGTCTTGGATAATTGGGGTTTCGTCAAATTTCGCCATTCGCCAGTGTCCTCCAGAAGCTTATTCTCTCTACCGAACCGGATAATCCCAAGGGTTCACGTACTGTTTGCCCGGTTTCTGGATTTCGTAGGGTTGATTGCGCGTCGGGCTAAAGAAGATGCCGCCCGCGTGCAGCAGCTTGCTAAAGGGGAAATACAGCATCAACCCCAGTACCAGCAGGAAATGAATGAGAAAGAGAGGATGTAGGGGGGGCGCGACCGGGCGCAGCGTGAGCAGTCCCAACGTGAAGGCTTTCACGTCAACCAGATAGACGTGCGCCCAATATTTGACCATGATGCCCGTCCCTGCAATAGCGCCCAGCAGGGCCAGGGCGAAGTAATCGGGCAGGCCCGACACATAGAGCGTGCGGGGCAGGGCCAGGCGCCGCCAGAAGAGATAGATGGCAGCGATGCCGAATATGTAGCCGGCCCACAGACCTATCGTCCCCATCGAGACGCCGGCGATGGAGGTGACAATGCCAGGCACCGGATAGGTGAAGTAGCGCTGATGTCGAAACAGGATGACGAAAAGCGCCACGTGGAAGATCCAGGCTCCAGCCCACAGGAGCTTATCGGCTTTGAACAGGTTGGGGAAAAGGAACACGTCGCCGATGACACGGGCTACAGCCCCGCCTTCGCTTTCAGGGGCTGGCGTAGTGGCTTCGGGCCAGGGCATTGGGGTACGCAGATAGCCCCAGAGCCGCCACAACAAGCCGAATACAAACATCAGGCCAGCAAAGTAGGCCAGGCCGATAATCAAATATGATGCCAGTGTCCATAGAGCTGTGGAGGTGTCCATACGGCCTCCTTACTGAAGGATGGAAGGTTGGGAGACTGGAAGATTGGTAGATTGGTAGATTGGTAGATTGGTGGATTGGAAGACCGGGAGGTTGGTAGATTAGATAATGCCGTGGCCAGGTC
>JAHELX010000070.1:0-9573 GCA_024643945.1 Anaerolineales bacterium | reverse complement strand
GTCTCCCAACCTTCCATCCTTCCGATTGAGGCCCAAAATGATGGAACAAATGGGCCAGTTCAAACAAGTGGCTGATGGCCTCTGGCTTATGGCCCATAGTCGGTGGCAAAGGAAAGGAATGACTACTGCGCCGCTGCCAATGGCCATCAGCCATCCAAGGGTATCTTCGATTTGTTGTCTACTCAGCGATGGCTGGCGGCCGGATTACACACAGCCGGTCGGCTTGGGCAATCCGGCGATCTTGCACGCGCCCTTAGCCGGGCCGCTGGGGAAGAGTTCGTAGATATACTTGAGCTGAAAACCGGTTTCCTTACATAGTTTGCGGATCATGGGCGCGATGCCAAATCGCTGGTAGTAGTCGCGCAGGTAGTTGATGACTTTCCAATGGTCTTCAGTCAGATCGTCCACATCCTCGGTCTTGGCGATGACCATCGCCAACTCTTTACTCCAATTGTCGGGCTCTTGGATGAAGCCATCTTCATCTACTTCAATTTCCGTCCCATCTAACTTGATAAATGGCATATTTCACCTCTTCTTGAGTAGTCAGCCCGCCCCGGCTGCTCTGCGCGGGCCGGGGTAGTCAGCCCGCCCTGGCTGCCCTGCGCGGGCCGGGGTAGTCAGCCCGCCCTGGCTGCCCCGAGCGGGCCGGGGTAGTCAGCCCGCCCCGGCTGCCCCGAGCGGGCCGGGGTAATCAGTGATTGCTATACCAGGCTACTGGCATCTGACTACTGACACCTGCTATTCTTCGGGGAGCTTGATGAAGGTAGCTCCGCCGAAGGATGTGAACTCTAAGGTGCCGGCGTTGATCAGTTCGGTGAGGGCTTTCTTGGCCGTTCGATGATCCAGGTCCAGGGCCTTGGCCACGTCCCGGCTGGTCATCATCTTGTTCTTCTTTTTGAAGAACTCAACGATTTGGGCTTTGAGTTCCTCCGTGACTTCTGCCATGGGATTTACCCCTTACCACTTGAACGTGGGTGTAGAGCGGTAGGTATCCGGCGCCAGGGTGAAGTCGTCGATGAGTTGTACAGTGAAGGGTATGCCGGTCAGCTCAAAGAAGCGCTCCCAACCGACGCGGTCAATCCACTCGCCCATCCGCTCGTGTTGGCGGGCGTGGGTCGCCCAGGTCTCGACGATGTTCTTAATCGCGCCGGTTACTTCGGGCCAGCGGGGCGGATTGTTGCGCAGAAAGGGAATGACCAAACGCGAGAACTTGGGAGGCGTGCGCGCGCTAGAGATCTTGCCCCCTACCCAGATAGACACACCATCGCCAACGGGGTCAGCCAGCGGCATGCCAGGGCACATGGTGTAGCAGTTGCCGCAGTACATACACCGATCTTCGTTGACTTGCACCGTTTTGTTCTTGAGGTCAGGCCGTATGGCGCCGGTGGGACAGGCCGCAATCACGTTGGGGATCTCGCACTTAGCCCGAACCGCGTCGTGAATTATGCGCGGTGGCAGGCGGTGGATGCCCAGGATGGCGACATCGGAGCAGTGCACTGCGCCGCACATATTCAGGCAGCAAGCCAGGGAGATGCGGCAGTAGGCGGGCAATTTCGAGTCAACGAAGTATTCGTATAACTCGTCCATCACCGCCTTGACGATACCCGAGGCGTCGGTTGCCGGGGTGTGGCAGTGAATCCAGCCCTGGGTGTGGACCGGGTTGCTGATGGCGTGACCGGTGCCACCAATGCTGTAACCATTGGCTTTCAAGTGCTCGATGAGCGGCTCAACCTTGTCCTTGTCGGAGACCAGGAATTCCAGGTTGTGGCGGCTGGTGAAGCGCAGGTAGCCATCGCAGAACTGGTCGGCAATCTGGCACACGTCCCGGATCCAGTCGGTGCTGACCAGGCGCGACGAACCCACGCGCACTGTATAGAGTTCATCGCCGGACTCGGCTACGTGTTTGAGCAAGCCCGGCTTGACGCGTTCGTGATACTTCCACTGGCCGTAGTTCTTTTCGATGACCGGTGGGAGCATATCCCGGTAATAGGGAGGGCCGAAGTCTGTTCTGGTAGCCATCTTACTTCACCTCCTCGGGATCCCAGAAATAGTAGGGGTTAGCGCGCGGCACCTTGATCATTTGCGGCACGGGCGGCAGATCCACAGCCTTGAGGAAGGCCCGCATGCCGAGGCGATTGATCAACTCACCCAGCCGCTCGCGCATCTTGCCGTTTTCGTCCCACCAGTCCCAGATCTTCCCGACCAATCCTTTGAACTCCTCGTAGGGTGGTTCCATCTTCATGAAGGGGACGACGACCCAGGAGAGCAACGCGCCCTGGACGATGGGAGCCTTACCTCCGACCAGGATGGTCGCGCCCTTTTCGACGCCGGGACGCAACGCCTTAGGCATGACGTTGATGCAGTGCATGCAGCGATTGCATTCGGCGTCGTTAATGGACAGCTTCTTGGTCTCGGCCTCCCATTTCATGCAATCTGTGGGGCACAGGTCTATCACTTCGGCCTGAATATCGATGCCGTTGGTGGCGTAGCCGACTACTGCGTCCGGGTCTATTCGGATATTGTCGCGCCAGGTGCCGACCACCGAGATGTCGGAGCGAGCCACCGCCGCCACGCAGTCATTGGGACACCCGGAAATCTTGATCTTGGATTTGTAGGGGAACATGGGCCGGTGTAGTTCGTCCTGGTACTCCATGGTGACACTGTAGAGCAGGTCCAGGGTGTCTATGCAGGCGTATTCGCAGCGGCCAGGGCCCACGCAGCAACTGGGCGTGCGCATGTCGCTGCCCGATCCGCCCAGGTCGAAGCCAATCTCGGCCAGATCGTCGAAGCAGGGCTGCAATTGGTCGGTGGGCGCGCCCAGCAGGATGATGTCGCCGGTAGCGCCGTGCATATTGGTCAGCCCACTGCCGTGCTTGTCCCAGACGTCGCAGAGCTGGCGCAGCCTGTCGGTGGTGTAGAACCAGCCAGCGGGCATATTCACGCGGAAGGTATGGAACTCGGCCACGGCGGGGAACTCTTCGGGCAGGTCGGAGTAGCGACCGATCACGCCGCCGCCGTAGCCCCTGACGCCGACGATGCCGCCGTGCTTCCAGTGACCAATCCTGTCATGATATGAGCGCTCAAGCTGGTGCAGCAAGTCTTTGGCCGCTTCTTTCTTTTCAGCAGCCCGCTTCATCTCTGAGACGAAGCTAGGCCACGGCCCTTTTTCCAGTTCATCAAGCATCGGAGTCTCTGATTCCGCCATAACCTTCACCTCCATTTAGTTGAGGCCTGGTCATAGTGCATATTTACTTAGGTTTTGAGCTACCCTGCTCGATTTTCAAAAAGGATCCACAACGTTCAATTCTACGTTGAATTCTGATTAAAGCTTAATTATGACCAGGCCTCACTTAGTTACATCTACTTGGTCGTCGCGAAGCCATTGAGAGCGGTGGATAGACATGGCTCAGTATGATACAGGCAGGTTGCCACCACCGCCCAGGGCTGGCTCAGAAGCTTCCGGGGAAGAAGGTATAGCTTACCACAATGAGGATCCCCAGGAGCACAATACCAATGACCAGACTCCAGACGATCAGCTTCTTTTCCACAGGCAACAATGGCTCATAAGCCTGCGCCACATCCTCTTCGACACTTACACTTATCTGCTGTGCCATTTGAATTTGCCTCCCTTTGTTGCAATGTCCACCAGTATGAACTGAGGACTATGGTTCGCCAATAACAGAACAAGCGGCATTCCACGGTGGAGTGGACGTACGCCATCAAGCCAGCAGTCACTCCTGGACTGTTACATCAGGGGTGGGGTAAGGCCGTGGAAGAAGATGAACGAGATGGCCAGCCCGATCCACAAGATGAACCCGAACAGACACACCAGGTACACGAGCGCCAGCTTGCCGATGCCTTCCGCCCACAGCTTCCCGAAGTCGGACACCAAACCGATCGAGAAGAAAGTCAGCACGAAGAACAGCACCCGGAAGACGTCAGCTTCCCCGGAGGCCAGCGTTGCCTGGCCCATGAGGGCAGGCGCAGCCAGACCGATCCCAAGCATAATGATGAAGGTCAGGAAGTAGCCGATGACGAACTTGGGAAACCGGTTCCAGATCTCGACCGCTCCGGCCGCCACCCCGCCTGAGCTGCGCTCAATGACGGTGGTCCATACAACAGCCAAGACAAAGGCCCAGATGCCGATGAACATGTCGATGAATATCTTGGTGGTAGTGGCTGCCATCAGCATCCAGCCTTCCTGCCAGTTGACTCCCTGGGCGGCCGCCTTGCCTCGGATCAAGGCATCGGTGATGGCACCGCTGGCCACGGCTGCGCCGTCGGTTTTGACAGCCAATCCCATCCATGCCCCGGCCACCATCGGTTGGGTGTGCAGGAACTGCGCAGCCAGCGCGGGTAGGATGATCAACTCAACCACGGCAAAGATGACCACCAGAGAAGCGACCATAACCGGCACTACAGCCCTGGCCCGGATAGCGCCCCCGGTGGCGATCGCAGCAGACACCCCACAGACGGAGATGCCCGAGGCGAGGACAGCCGACCACTCCCGGCTGAAATGGAAGAACTTGCGCGAAACGAAGTAGACCAGCGCCCAGTAAATGAGATACGCCTCTACAATGGCGCATAGCCCTCGGAACAAGACGGCCGTCGCCAGCCCTGTGGCCGACGCTGCCTTGACGCCTAACCCGGCCCCCAAGATCACGATGGCCGTCTTGATGTACCACTCGGGCCTGGTCGCCTCCTTGAGATAGCCAGCAAACCCCTTGAAGAAGTTGCCGATGACGAGTCCCACCAGCAGCGCGATGATGAAGCCCGACTCTCCAGTGAGCCGGAGCGAGAAGCCAATGCCGAACTTCTGCATTGCTTCAGGGGTGTTCGCGGCGATGGGAGCCCAGCTTCCAATCAGCCAGCAGAGGTAGCTGAGCCAGAAGATGATGGTAAAGCCGATGGCAAACTTGCCCAGTTCCATCCCCAAGACCTTAGCACCCACGCTCATAATGACGAGCATGAACACGTAGGTCAGGATGAGACTGACGATGCCGGGCATGGCAGCGTAGGTCTTGGACACGGCACTGGTGGCCTGAGAGAGATTGATCCATTGGTTTGTCTTCACCCCCCACCCCAGAAGGTCCGCTCCGGCCATGGTGAAGAGCGAGATGACAAAAACGAACAGGCCGATCCACACCGACCACCAGTCTTCAGTCTTGAACAGGTTTTTCATGTTTTTACCCTTCCTTGATGCACTGACCGATCAATGCCCCCGTCTCTTGCATCGCGCGTTGATGGGGAGAATTGATCTACAGTGGAGGGAACACCAACCTTCCTCATAGGAGATTCTAGTGCTGTCTCACAAAACCAACCGTGACTTTGGGGCCATTTACTGTGATGGCGCAAGTACCGTAACGGCACAGGCAAGTCAATATCCGTTTTTTAAAACAGCACTAGCGTCTGGCAATGCTGCATGGCCAGACTAGAGACTTCTACTGCAATGTTTGGTCTCTGATCTCTTGAGCGTGCTCACCTCCTTTCACCTGAACCCCCTCGTGTTTTCGCCGGTGAAACTCTTTGACAGCCCGGGTTCAGCCACTATTTTTGACCCATTAACGCAACGCTATCGGGAAAGATATCGCTGCCACTGTCAACGGAATCGCTGCTAATTCGTGACTGGCTTTTCCATGGCTGGCGGCTACTGCCGCCCCGGCCGCTCTAGACATATGGGAGACCACCACCTTAAACGAGCCCATTTCCGACTTGAGCGGATTCAGCCAGAATGAAAAAACGGTATCCCTATCTCGCCTGAGAACGCGCTCCGCGGCTGTCTCGATTGCTTGAAAAGATCCTGTAGCGGACTTTAACTCGACCCGGATCGTTGGCGCCACTTCCTCGGCCTCAAACTCAATGCGCCCTCCTATGACCGTCAGTTCTGGATCTTCCAAAGCTGACTGCGGCCACCTATAATACTCGCTCTCTCGGAAGACACGTTGAAGGTTTGATCTTGGGTTGCCGGTTGTTTCGGCCGGCCTCCAGGTCGTGCCTGGCTCAGACGTCCCTGGTCTTGCAAACACCACTCTGACTCCAAGCGGATAGTCGACGAATACCCTGGGACTGAACACAATCAGGTAGTCCCTGGAAATCAGATATTTCCCACTATCCGCCACCGACTCATTGACGAGGGAACTAGCCGTTTCTGTACGACTCTGCCCGGCAGGCTCCCTCTGGCTCACATCTGTTGCCGAGATGTACAGGATAAAACAGATGACAAAGACGAAGAATAACGATCCCAGAATCCATGCGGCCAGCATAGTTTATCCTTGCCCAGCTCCACCACTATCGGGGTGAGACATCTTACCGTTTCCTGACTCCAAGGCCTGTCGCCGCCGCTGCAAGAATTCCTGTGAAAGCAAAGCCATACCTATTCCCATCAAGACGGCCGCAATGACCTTGGCCTCTATCTCCGGCCGGCTTAGCGCCAGCCAGCCGGCTATCCCTAGCAGCGTCCAACCTGTCGCAAGTTTCCACTGTTTCTGGACCGCATTCGAAGCTGCGAAGCTGAATAAGATGTAAAAACCGCCCATTATAATCTGCTCTCCGGGCGTGTCCCAGACAATGACGCCGGCCAACGTAGTAATGATCAGCAGGAGTCCCACGCCCAGGGGCACTACTGTGAGTAACAAAAGCGCTCGTTGCCAGGGGGACTTTCGAGCACCGTGTTTTGATGATGAATGTCGGACGGAACGTTTAGTCACCATAGCCTCAGTCAGAAACATTAGTACTACTAAGAGACTAAACTGGGCACAAATCGCGTCTCAGCCTATATTAGCGTAGTACTCCGGTCACCCTTTATTGTATATGATTTCACAGGCAAAAAGAATAAGGCTCTACCTTATCTGCATCTAAGGAAAGCCTTAGATGAGATGGGGCAGGGCTTATTGTCCTCTTCTTTAAAGGCGTGGTAAAATGATGGAGCGCAGCCTTTCGACGATGCTCCTTGCAGGCTGCGCAAAGGGTCTGTTGGTTTGCGTCTTGACCCAGCAAACTCAACAGGAATTGCGAGGTAAACGTAGTGGATACATCCAATGCAATTGGTGTTATCTCCATCGTCATCCAGCTCATCTTTCTGGAAGGGATTCTCTCGATAGACAACGCGGCTGTGTTAGGCGCGATGGTCTCCGTGCTCCCCAATGACAAGCCGGTGCCTTATCCTAAGCCCCTCAAGTTCCTGCAACATTTCACCGACCGGGTGCTGGGTATGCAGCAGATGGCTGCGCTTAAGGTTGGCTTGCTGGGAGCCTACATAGGCCGGGGCTCGATGTTGGTGCTGGCCAGTTGGGTCATCCGAAATCCGTTCCTGCAGGTCCTGGGGGCGGCTTATCTGATCAAGCTGGCCTTCGATCACCTGGCGGTAGCCGACCAGCCGGGTGAGGAGGAGATGCTCGAGACGGAACGCAAAGCAGCCAGTGCCTTCTGGGTGGTGGTGCTGAACGTGGAACTGGCCGACCTGGCTTTCAGCCTGGACAATGTGGTAGCAGCCGTCGCTCTCTCCAAAGTTTTATGGGTGGTGATGTTAGGTGTCGCGCTGGGTATCGTAACCATGCGCTTCGCGGCGGGCATCTTCACCTGGATGATCAAGCGGGAGCCGATCCTGGCGACGGCCGCTTATATCGTGGTTTTCAATATCGGTGTCGAGTTGCTGCTGGCTGAGTTTTTACACATGCATTTCGAATCGTGGCAGAAGTTTGCGATCTCACTCAGTACTATCATCTTGTGCGTCGTGTATGCCCGGGTTAAGTTTTTGCACGTCCTGGCCCCGGTCTTCCACTGGATCGGAGAGGGGATGGGCAATCTGGATGAGCTGATCAACTGGGCGCTGCGGCCTATTGTCCTGGTCATCAAACTCATCTTCGGTTTAGTGGGCAACGCCATAGCGCCACTCATCCATCGCGTGGTTCCCTCCCACAAAGCTGCGGCACACGCCAACCCTGGCCCCGGCAAACACCGTGCACGCGAAGCTGACGAAGCCGAGGAGGAAAACCCGGAAGATGAATGTGTAATGCCCGCGTTCAGGTAGACCCATCACGGGCCAGGCACGAGGGTACCTGGCCTGTTTCGTCATGATTGAGGCGAGTCAATAGAAGTTGGAAATTGATTGCGATGTTCAGTAAATTGGGTAATCTCTTTCAACTGAAACCCCGCAAACCTTACAAACTCTTCCAGGTTGAGCCTTCGCTGGAATGCAACCTGGAATGTGTGATGTGTCCCTGGACAGAATTGCGCCCCGAAGCGGCCCAAATGTCGTGGGACACCTTCGCCCGCATCGCTCAATATTTTGACCTTACGGAAGAGGTGGATTTCACCGGGGGTGGCGAACCGCTTACCCACCCGCGCCTGGCCGACATGGTGCGTGTGGCCAAAGAGGCCGGCTGTGAGGTGGGCTTCAGTACCAACGGCACCTTGCTTGATCCGGGGCTGGCCGAGCCCCTGGTGTCCCTGGGCCAGGATTGGATCTCCTTCTCCGTTGACGCAGCGACGGCCGAGACCTACGAACGCATCCGGCGAGGGGCGGAGTTCGAGACGGTTATGAGGAATATAGAGGCCTTACGTGACATTAAGATCGCCCGCCGCAGCAAAGTGCCCAAAATGATGCTGGTTTTCGTAATGATGCGCGAAAATTTCCACGAGCTGCCGGTCTACGTAGAGTTGGCCTATGAACTGGGGGTCGAGCAGATCATCTTCAAAAACCTGGACGTGATACTGAAGGATGGCGACGACGAACGTCGACTTTTCAGCCACGGGGGTCGCCCCCTGGCCGACGTGGAACCGGTCATGGCCGAGGCAGAGCGGTGCGCCAAGAAATTGGGGGTTGGCCTGCGCCTATATGCCCTGCATCCGCAAGAGTTGACGATTTGCGAGCACGATCCGCTGCACAACCTTTTCTTCAATTGGGCCGGTTACGTGTCACCCTGTATTACTCTGGCGTACGCCGAAGACCGGGTTTTTGACGGCGAACGACACTTCGTACCCTGCCAGTGCTTTGGCGATATCAATCACCAGCCCCTGGAGCAAATCTGGAACAAGGTCGCCTACCAGGAGTTTCGCCAGCCTTACGAAACACGTCTGCGCCTGGAACGGCAGGCAACTATCAATGCCTTGATTGGTAACGTAGAGGGTGACTCATCCCCAGAAATGCCACCAGCGCCGGCCGTCTGCCGTACCTGTTACTATCTGTATGGCGTCTAAGCGGCTATTGGCAAATTCACTCCATGCGATTTTATTAACCACAAAGACACCAAGACACCAAGGCTCGAAGATTTTTGATCACCCAAAGTACTTGTTCAAAAACAACTTCGTATTTTTGTGGCGGTTTTACGCCTAATTTCCATTCCAAAGTGCGAAGTTATTTATGAACAAGTGCAAAGTGAAAGAAGAACTGCGTGATTGGCTGGCCAACCAACGTTATGACGTCATCGTCGAGTTGGCGAGGCGCAAAAAGCGGGTGTTGAGTTTTCTGACGGCGCTGACCTACGATCCGGATCCACTGATTAGCTGGCGTGCCGTCGGGGCCATTGGGCTGGCGGCGGGCCGCGTCGCCGAGGACGACCCAGAATTTGTGCG
>JAHELX010000607.1 GCA_024643945.1 Anaerolineales bacterium | reverse complement strand
GAAGGGGGGCGGCATACGCCCTTCTTCCAGGGATATCGGCCCCAGTTCTACATTCGGACGATGGACGTGACGGGCGAGGTGCAGTTGCCCGAGGGCGTCGAGATGGTGATGCCTGGGGATAACGTGAACTTGCAGGTGAAGTTGATCGTGCCGGTGGCGCTGGAAGCCGGGAGCCGGTTCGCCATCCGAGAGGGTGGGCGCACCGTCGGGGCTGGCGTCATCACAAGGATCGTTGAGTAGATGTCTGGTGGGTTGGCTGAACGGTCAGTAGTAGATTAAACGACTGACTAATTTGCCTGCCGCCCATCGAATTGCCCTAGTTTTCTAACCAACTGACCATTTAGAAGCTGTCTGAAAAGTCGTGGGGGGGCTTTTCCCCAGAGGGGACCTATGGGCTAGCCCGCCTGAGCAGCCTGGAAAGGCTGCCCCACCCTACTTTTCAGACACACTCTTAGAAAGGAGTCAGGGGGGCGAGAGACAGTTCCTTTATCCTCTCCGCCCCCTTTTAGACGAAAAATGGCAAAGAAAGCGGTAAGGATGGTGGTCACCCTGGCATGCGTCGAATGCCGGGAGCGGACGTATACGACTGAAAAGAATCGCCGCAATGACCCGAATCGCCTTGAGCTCAAAAAATTCTGTCCCAGATGTCGGACTCATACTTTGCATCGTGAAACCAAGTAGTGGGCGCAGATGCATAGTCTAGAGCCATCCAAAATCCGCCGGGATCGGCCTTCTCCCCTGATGGGAATGCTCTCTGGGCAAACCAAGGGATCTATTGATCGAGTGCCCGGTGCGATGGAATAGGAGCTAGCCCAACGTGGCCAAAGCAACAAGCAAGACCGAACAAAACTTTCTCACTCGTATCACGGAGCCATTCACGCGCTATCTCCGAGATACGCGCGCAGAACTGCGCAAAGTGACCTGGCCCAGTCGCGAAGAGGCATGGAATCTGACTCTCATTGTCCTTGCCGCGACGATAGGGATGTCACTCATCCTGGGTGCCAGTGACTATCTCTTCTCCAATATTATGCGGGGCGTTGTCACCAGCAATTTAATATGGATTGGGATGGGTGTGCTCGTGGTCATTGGTGGCACGGCTGCCATCTTTATTATTGAGCGTGAGTGACTTTACAAGCCACTCACTTCTGAGCATGCCAGGAATGGGTTGTAATGGATGATGGCTGAGTCGAGCGAACCAAAAGATAACAAAGAGCCGGTGACAATGGATAGTGGAAACGCGACCGAGCTCACACAAGAAGAAGTGCTTCTCGAGGATGAAGCCGTCGGCGCTGCGGACGATGGCAATGACACTGCTCCAGGCGAGGACCCTGCGGCCGGCGTCTCTGTCACCGACGAGGGCGCAGAAGCCGCCACGGAAGAAGCGGAAGCAGAGAAAGAGCCCGAACGCCCCGAGGATACTGCCTGGTATGTAGTGCATAGCTATTCCGGATACGAGAACAAGGTAAAGAAGAACCTGGAACACCGCATCGAGTCAATGGGTATGCAGGACCAGATCTTCCAGGTGGTTGTACCTACCGAAGAAGAGGTGGAGCTAAGAGACGGGCAGCGCCGCACCACTGAGCGCCGTGTCTTCCCTGGCTATATCCTGGTTGAGATGGTAATGAACGACGACACCTGGTACGTGGTGCGAAACACCCCCGGCGTTACCGATTTTGTGCGGTCGGGTGCCAAGCCCATCCCCCTACGCCAGGAAGAAGTGGACAAAATCCTCAAGCGTATGGAAGCCGAAGCGCCCAAGATCAAAGTCAGCTTTAAAGAGGGACAGAAAGTGCGCATCGTGGAGGGGCCCTTCGAAGACTTTATGGGCACGGTGGATGCCATTGATGCTGATCGCGCCCGCGTGCGCGTGTTGGTCAATATGTTTGGCCGCGAGACGCCAGTAGAGGTAGATTTTTTGCAGGTTGAGCGCGTGTAACATGCATTGATTGGAGGACTCATTCGAATGGCTAAGAAAGTAAAGGCAATCATCAAATTGCAAATCCCAGCCGGCAAGGCCAATCCAGCGCCGCCGGTTGGCCCGGCTCTGGGCCAGCACGGCCTGAACATTATGGCCTTTTGTAAGGAATACAACGCCCGCACCTCAAATATGATGGGCTCCATTATCCCGGTAGAAATTACTGTTTACCAAGACCAAACGTTTACCTTCGTTACCAAGACTCCGCCCGCCAGCGACTTGCTTAGAAAATCGGCTGGTGTCGAAAAAGGGTCGGGGGAGCCAAACCGAAATAAGGTAGGAACAGTCACCCGTGCCCAGATTCGCGAGATTGCCGAACTCAAAATGAAGGATTTGAACGCCGTAGATATTGAAGGGGCAATGCGTCAGATTGAGGGCAGCGCGCGAAGTATGGGTATTAACATTGTGGATTAAAGATAAACTCTATTTGTGGGAGGACGCTTCGTCCGCTATAACCACCAGGAGGTTTTGAAGATGCCTAAGCGAGGCAGAAAGTATCAAGAAGCTGCAAAGCTCATTGACCGAGACCGGACCTATTCTGCAGAAGAGGCTATGGAACTGATTCGGAAAGTCTCGTATGCTAATTTTGACGCTACAGTAGAAGTCCATCTGAGGATGGGATTGGACCCCCGGCACGCTGACCAGCAGGTGCGCAGCACTGTGTCGTTGCCTCATGGCACCGGCAAGCAAGTGCGTGTGATCGTTTTCGTCGAGGGAGAAGGCGCAAGGATAGCAGAGGAAGCAGGTGCTGATTATGTTGGCAGTGACGAGTTGATCCAAAAGATTCAGGGGGGGTGGTTTGAGTTCGATGTGGCTGTTGCTACCCCGCCTATGATGAGTAAAGTAGGTCGTATGGGTAAACTCCTCGGTCCTCGGGGGTTGATGCCCAGCCCTAAAGCAGGCACGATTGTGCCTGCCGAAGACCTGGAACGAGTGATCAAGGAACTTAAAGCCGGACGCGTAGAGTTCCGTCTTGACAAGACGGCTAATATTCACGTTCCCATCGGCAAAGTCAGTTTTTCAAAAGAGCAACTGACCGAAAATTTTGCGGCCTTGATGGAAGCCGTGCAGCGCGCCAGACCGGCGGCTGCCAAAGGGCAATATATCCGACGGATCACCGTCGCGCCTACGATAGGGCCTGGCGTCAAGGTCGATGTTTTCCAGGCTTCGCAGTTGCAAACAGTTTAGCGCTTTTTACCTAATTGAATAGAGGAAGCCGCAGACAGCAGGTGCGCCAGGCGACGCTTAAACTGCCAGCGTTCTCTCAATTTAGGGACACAGGCCTGCCGAGGCAAAAGACGACACGACGGTATTGCGGTCCGTCGTGGATGAATTAAGGACGTCTTTGCGTCGGCAGATGCAAAGACGTTTTCATTACAACGACGGAAAGGAGGTGATACGATTTGGCCATATCACGCGAAAAGAAAGAGCAATTAGTCGCCGAGTACGTAGGCCGGCTTTCGCGCAGCAATGCAATATTCATTACCGACTACCGTGGTCTCACGGTATCGGATATGGAATCGCTTCGAGCCAAGATCCGGGAGGCAGGGGGTGGATATAGCATCGTCAAGAACACCCTGGTGACCCGCGCCCTGCAAGCTGCCGACTTGTCTGTGCCCGAGGGTATGCTCAAGGGCCCCACGGCCATCGGTTTCGCGTACGAAGAAGTTACTCCCATAGCCAAGGTCTTGGACGATTTTGCCAGGGATACCAAGATTCTACAGATAAAAGGTGGCGTGCTGGAAGGCAACGTGCTGCGTCCAGAACAGGTCAGCGCACTGGCCAACATGCCGCCACGGGAAGTAATTCTTGCTCAATTGCTGGGTCTCATCCAGCAACCTGGTAACCGCGTGGCTGGTGTCGTCAACGCTGCCGGTAACAAGTTAGCAGCAACCATCAAGGCTTATGCCGACAAGCTGGAAAAAGCCGGGACCGCCGCATAGGCTGTGGCGATCCCAACACGCTCAAGAGAAAACTTCATCCATATTGCAATTAGGAGGGTATGATCATAATGGCAGATCTAGAAAAATTGGCTGAGGATATTCAAGGCCTGACGTTATTCGAAGCATCAGAATTGGTCAAAATACTGGAAGAGAAGCTGGGTGTAAGTGCGGCGGCACCCATGGCGGTGGCAGCCGCTATGCCGGGCGCGCTCGCGGCCGCTCCAGCGGAAGAGGAAGAGAAGACCG
>JAHELX010000606.1:1820-4171 GCA_024643945.1 Anaerolineales bacterium | reverse complement strand
TCCTGGCCAACCTGGGCCGCAAGCAGATGGGCGTCGTCTACCACACCGACATCTATGACACGCTAATGGCAGCTATCGAGGAGTCCACACCGCTGCCCTCCGCCGCCACGATGCTGCGTGACATTTTGGATATCTACTCTCGATAGGTCCCTATGCCACCCGCGTGGCGAGAAAGGCGAGCCGGGTTTCGGCTTCTATGCCACGCACGGCCCCGTCCGGGGTGATAACCGTCGCTCCCGCTTCGATCGCGAACCGCTCCTCGTCCACGGTCATCCAGCCGGTTCCTTCGAGAAAGTGGTACATATTTGGGTGTAACTTGCCGCCATCATACCACGTCTGTCGTCAATCGTCTTCGACCTTTGTCGGATTTCTGCTGAAGATCAGTGCCCCTACTTGACAGGGAGTGAAAGCCGGTGTACACTGGCCCGTGATCGCTCACGTGAGCGCTCACGGATTATGAAACGACGAGTCACCATCGAAGATGTGGCCCGGGCGGCTGGCGTCTCGCGTCAAACGGTCTCTCGTGCCATCAACAACAAGGGGGAAATCAGCCCTACTACCCTGAAAAGGGTGATGGACGCGGTACAGCTATTGGGTTACCGGCCCAGCGGCGTGGCGCGTGGACTGGCTACGCAGCATACCCGCACGATCGGGCTGGTCGTGCCCGACATCACCAACCCTTTCTTCCCGGAAATCGCCCGGGGCGTGCAAGACGTAGCACGAAGCAAAGATTACAGCGTCTTTCTTTGCAACACCGACGAGAGTCCGCAAGAGGAACTCCAGGTACTTCACTCGTTGGCCGCACAGCCGGTAGATGGTATCATCCTCTTCGGTTCTCGCATCAGCGATGACGACCTGGCCGCCTTTGCCGATCGCTACCGTCCTCTGGTAGTGCTCAACCGCTTCCTGAAGCACCCGGGGGTCAGCCTGATTCTGGTGGACAATCACCGGGGCGCAAAGTTAGCGGTGGATTATCTGGTCGATCAGGGGCACGCGGCCATCGGGATGCTAGCCGGGCCAGTCACATCACCCAGCAGTGCGCAGCGAGTTGGGGGGTTTTGCCAGGCGATAGCCGCTCGCAGACTTCCTGCCGCCGACGATTGGATCCTTTCCTGTCCCCCAACTATTGAGGGCGGATATGAGGTAACCCAGCGGCTGCTGGCACAACACCCTCAGGTAACAGCCCTTTTTGCTTACAACGACCTGGTCGCTCTGGGAGCCATTCAGGCCTGCAACGATATGGGCCGCTGTGTGCCAGGTGACTGTGCTATCATCGGCTTCGACGACATCCGCATGGCGAGGATGGTCAACCCGTCGTTGACCAGTGTGCGCGTCGACAAATACGATCTAGGCCGGCAGGCGGCGCATGGCCTGCTGGCTATGTTCAAAGATCCCGACGCCACGTTACCCCCCATCTGCGTAGGCGTGGAATTGGTGATTCGCGAGTCGGCGTTGCCCTCAGGGGAGAAGGCAATCAGGTAGAGATCTGCCAGATTACCCGCTTCCCTGATTTTTTTTGGTTCCTTGATCTCCCCATCCCAGCAGGCGAGGTATGCATTATGGATCTCAACCAACTCAAAGAAATGTACGATTTCACCGGTAAGTCGGTGGTCATTACCGGTGGGGCCGGCGTATTAGGCGGCGAGATAGCTTGTGCCCTGGTAGGGTGTGGCGCCAGTGTTGCCATCATGGACCGCGACCCGGCTCTCGCCGACCGTCTGATGGAACGTCTTGAAACCAGCATCGGTCGGGCCATCATCGTTTACGGTGACGTACTTAACCCTGAGGTCTTGGAGGAGAGTGCCGGCCAAGTGATCGAAGCCTTTGGGCAAGTAGACTGCCTGATCAACGCGGCCGGCGGGAACCACCCCCGTGCTACGACCAGTTCCGATCAGTCGTTCTTCGACCTGCCGCCCGATGCCTTGCGATTCGTCTTTGATTTGAATATCATAGGGACAGTTCTGGCCAGCCAGGTTTTTGGCAAATTTATGGCCGGCCAAGGCGAAGGAGTCATCCTCAATATCTCTTCAATGAATGCTTTCCGGCCTTTGACCAAAATCCCGGCTTATTCGGCGGCCAAGGCAGCGGTCAGCAATTTCACGCAGTGGCTGGCAGTTCATATGGCCCAGGAATATTCGCCCCGTATCCGGGTCAACGCCATCGCGCCTGGCTTTTTCTTGACTATGCAGAATAAGTTCCTGCTGACCGACGAGGCCACGGGTGAGTTGACTGCGCGTGGTAAAGCTATCATCGATCATACCCCGATGGGGCGCTTTGGCGACCCAGAAGACCTGCTGGGTACCGTGCTCTGGTTGCTCTCCCCCGCTTCGGCTTTCGTCACCGGCGTGGTC
>JAHELX010000606.1:0-1720 GCA_024643945.1 Anaerolineales bacterium | reverse complement strand
ATATTGTGGAGGATAACATGGCAGACATTCCCGGAGCGGCCCGTCCCCTGGTGGAGCTGAAACCCAGACACCCTTTCTTCGTCGGCATCGACTCTGATGGCTGCGCCTTCGACACAATGGAAATCAAGCACAAAGAGTGCTTCTGTCCTAATATCATCAAGCATTGGGGATTGCAGCCAGTGTCGAAATACGCGCGCGAAGCGGCTGAATTCGTCAACTTGTATTCCAAGTGGCGCGGCATCAATCGCTGGCCGGCAGTGGTGATGGTCTTCGACTTACTGCGCGAGCGGCCAGAGGTCCTCGACCGTCACGCTGATATTACTCGGGCAACCAAAATCCGTGAATTCATTGACTCGGGTTTCCCTCTTAGCAACGATGGGCTCCGGGACTACATAGTCCGGAATCCTCATCCAGAACTAGAGCAGGGTCTGGCCTGGAGCGAGGCGGTGAACGCCACCATCGCCCAGATGGTCCATGGTGTGCCACCCTTCCCCTACGTGCGCGAGAGCCTGGAATTGATGAATGACTGCGCCGACATGGTGGTCGTGAGTGCCACTCCCACCGAAGCCCTCACTCGCGAGTGGCAGGAGCACGACATTGACCGCTACACCCGGGTCATTGCCGGGCAAGAGATGGGCAAAAAATCACAACACCTGGCCTGGGGTGCGGGCGGCAAATATCCCGAAGGCCAGGTGCTGATGATCGGCGATGCACCGGGCGACATGAAAGCAGCTCATACCAATCATTTTCTTTTCTACCCAATCAACCCCGGAGCTGAGGACAAATCGTGGGAGCGATTCTACAAAGAGGCCTTCCAACGCTTCGTCGAGGGCACCTACGCCGGCGAGTACGAGGCGGCATTGATCGCCGAGTTTGAAACGTATCTGCCCGAAGTTCCGCCCTGGAAGCGATAGACAGAGCGACAGGCAGCGTGTCAGCGAATCGGCCCAGTACAAGTTTTGGCCGCTGAGATATGCCATATTTCGACAGTGAAGGGAATGGTGATTTATGGTTGTCGGAAAAGGATACGAAGCAGATTATCTGTCAGAAGTAGAAACGCGTGAGCTGATAGCAGAAGCATTAACCCAGGCCGACCTGACGGGGAAGCGGGTTTTAGTTATTATCCCCGACAGCACCCGTACCGCACCTATCCCGACGATGTTCAACCTGTTCCGCGACCTGCTGACAGGACGGGTAGCGGCCCTGGACTATCTGGTCGCCCTGGGTACCCATCCGCCGATGAGCGACACGGCGTTGAGCCAACTGATCGGCCAGCCGGTAGTGGATGGCAGGGTGGGAGATACCCACATTTTCAACCACCACTGGGATCGACAGGAGACCTTTATCACTCTGGGGACTATCCCGGCCGCCGAGATCGAAGAAATCAGCGGGGGGCTGCTGTTGCAGGACGTGCCGGTGAGGCTGAATAAGTTGATCTTGGACTATGATCACCTCTTTATCTGCGGTCCCACCTTTCCCCATGAAGTAGTCGGCTTCTCGGGCGGCAATAAATACTTCTTCCCAGGCATCAGCGGGCCGGAGATTATCAACTTCACACACTGGCTGGGGGCACTCATCACCAGTTACAAAATCATCGGCACCCCCTATACACCGGTGCGGGCGGTGATAGATCGGGCAGCTTCCTTGATAGACCAACCTCGACTTTGCTTCGATATGGTCGTCAAAACCGACGAATCTCATAACCCCAGACTGGCCGGGC
>JAHELX010000605.1 GCA_024643945.1 Anaerolineales bacterium | reverse complement strand
GAGCGTATCACCCAAGGCGCCCCGGAGATTGCCCGGTGCCCCCGTGTTACGGAAGTTATCCCCGGTGATGGTAACGACCCGGTTGGTAGTGGTGAACCAGGTGTTGAGCGTAATGGCCGCAACGACGGGGACAGGATTGGTCGCCGTGTAAGCGCGGGTCAGTGAGCCAGACCGACCATCCGGGTTGGTGACGGTCAGAGTATAGTAACCGGCGATAATGTCCGCCGGGACCGATGCCAGAACGGTAGTGACAGAGGGGCAACTGACGCCAGTCAGCGACACGCTCCCCAACGAGGCTGTGCAGTCAGGTTGGAAATTCTGCCCGCTGATAGTGACCGCTACCGTCGCGGTATTGACCCTGGTGTTGGGAGCAATAGCCTCAACGATAGGAGATGGCACGCTCGGGGTCGAGGTTGGCTCGGGAGTATCGGTGGGTATCGGTGTTGGCGGGACCGGTATAGATGTAGCCGTGGGGGTAGATGTGCCGGGCAATGTCGCAGTGGGCGTGGGCGTAGCCGGCGATATCGCAGTGGGTGTGCCAGTAGCGGTACCAATCGCTGTGACAGTGGGCACAATAGTGTTGGTGGGCGTGGGATTGAGGGCCCTCGTAGCGCTTGGCGAGGGCAAAGCAGTAGGTACCGATGTGGGACTTGCTACCGGGATGGGCGTGGCCGTTGCAACTGGCAGCGCCGTTGGCGTAGGTGTCGGTGTGCGGGTAGGTGTGGGTGTGGGTGTAGGAGGCAAAAGCACAATCGCGATGGGTGTATCCCTCACGCCAACGGGTGTGCTGGCCAGCCGAGCGACGTCGGTGGCCGCTTCGGCGCCCACACCGGGATTCAATGGGGCGAATGGAGTGCTTTCTCTGGAGGCCCGCCCGTAATCGGCCTGGCTTACCGGCAGCATATTGGCTGATGTCAAGTCTTCAGGCTGGACGTTAAGCGCAAGCCATGTCGACGAGAAAACACAGACGAAGCTCAGTAACAGGGCAAGGAGGAGTAACAGGAACTCCCAACGTCGGCGGAGAGGTCGCTGGTCCTTCTGGGAGAACGAGTCCATTCCATACTCCTCAACCACGGATAGCTGATGGCAGATGAAGGTTGGCCGATGGCTGACAACAGGCTATTGTTTATACCCAACGCACGTGCAATTTCCGAAGCATGAGAACAACATGTCGCTCAATTCCCTCGGAAATTTCGCGTGCGGGTATTATATCAGCTATCGGCCATAAGTGGTAAAGCGATGCTAAATGTGCTCCCAACCCCCAGTTCGCTCTTTGCTCCAACCCAACCGTGATGCGCTTCGACGATAGAACGGGTGATGAATAGGCCTAAGCCCACTCCACGAACGCCAAACGTTAGCTCGTTGTGTGCCCGGAAAAAGCGCGTGAACAGATACGGCTGATCGGCGGTGGCCACGCCAACCCCTGTGTCGGATACGTCCAGGCGCGCCTCGTTGTTTTCTTGGAACGCTCGAACTTCGACACGCCCTCCAGACAACGTATAATTGTAAGCATTACTCAAAAGGTTATCAATAGCCCAGATCAGCCGATCTCGATCGCCATATATCCACGAATCCCCCCCCGACAACCTTACCCGCAACATCAGGCCTTTGGCCTCCATTCGCTCCCGCCAGGTTTCCGCTATCTCTCCTACCAGGTCCGAGAAACGCAGCCGTTCCCTCTCCAGCCCCAGATCCCCAGCCTGGATTTGAGAGATATCAATCAGTTCATTGATGTGACGCAACAGTTGCGTGGTATTGTCACCGATAGTCCGGATAAATTCCAGGCGACGCTCGTCCAGGCTGCCACTGGAGGTCATCACTAATAGATCGCTGTAGCCTTTGATGGCGGTCAGCGGCGTGCGCAACTCGTGCGAAATGTTGGTGATGAACTCATCCTTGAGACGCTCCGCCTCGTCCTCACGGGTAATGTCGCGCAAAACGACGACGGTGCCCAACTCTTCGCCATCAGGTGCCACCACCGGGGCGGCCAACGCACTCAATACCCGGCTGCCTACCCGATAGCGCTGAGGTTGCTGGAGCATGGCCGGCGCGGGCAAGTCGTCTATCTCGGGCATCTCGTCGCTATCCCCAAATAAAGCCGGGGGCAACTCCCGCAATGGGCCCGACGAGAAGTCACTCGACATATCGGCTAACACCTGTTGGGCCGCCGGGTTGGAGGTGATGATCTGGCCCTCCAGATCCAACACAATCACACCATCGGCGATACTATTGAGGATGGCCTCCAACTTGCTCGCCTGTTCGACCAATTGGCGATTACGTTCTGCGAGCCTTTCCGTCATCACATCGAAGGAGCTAGCCAGACTGCCGATTTCATCTTTGCTTTGAATGCCGGTGCGTTGCCCCAGGTCTCCCGCCGCTACAGCGGTAGAGGTCTCTACCAGACGGTTAAGAGGGCGGATGATGCGCTGAGCGATGGTAAAGCCAATCGTGATCACAGCCACCGTGGCAACCGAAAAAATCAGGCTCAACAAGTTGCGACTGGTCGCAGCCGTACTCACGATGAAATTGCTGGGCAAGGCCACGCTGAAAAGCCCAAACGACTGCCCCCGCAACCGCCAATCGCCATAGGCCAGCACGTATTTTTGGCCCAGGATGTCCACCTGCCCGAGCGGCACCTGATCTTCCGCCCTGGCTACCACCATCTGGTAACGATTGGGCAGCTCTTGCAACAAGGCGACAATGGTATCGTATTGTTCTGGCGACTCCTGCAAAGTCCCAGCAACACCTTCCTGTCCGCCTCCCAGAGTGGTGTCGATGACGACCCCGTCCCGGTCGTAGAGGGTCACTTTGGCCACGGCACTTTCGGCCAGGTCAACCACCATCTCATGCACGTAGGTGCCGATCATCACGGCACCCACCTGTTCTCCCCCTCGATAGACAGGGCCCAGGGTGAAGATCATCAACCCATAGGGTGTCTGGCTCAACAAAGCCCGCTTCTCGCCAGACTGATCCACGTAGCCATCCAGCACCAAACGCACATCTTCCAATTGGGAGAAATCGGCACCAGACCGATCTTCGGCAACTCCGCCATCCTGGCCCGGGGGACGCTGCCAACCATAAACCTCGATACCATTGGCGTTCAGTAGTTCCACCGCATCGGTATTGCTGTTGGCAACGATTTGAGGCACCAGACTGGCCAGCGCATCCCGATCACCAGCCGCCAGGCTTTCGGAGACCCCCTGGGTAGCGGCTACCGCACGCAGCACCTCCAGCCGGTCCTTCTCGTAACGGACCATGCTTTCGGAGACAACACGGCCCGCATCGAGGAGTTGATTGTTGAATCGCTCCTGCATGGAACTGGTGACCAGATTAGTAACTACATAAGCACCCACGCCGGCAACGACCAACGTCAGCAACAGGTAGGGTAAAATGATCTTAGTGCCGATGCTGGCAGTTAGCCTGCTTAAGGTGCTTCGCCATCCCGAGGCACGTCCTGTCAGTGCCCTCTGATTCACCATCTTCCATACCCAAGAGGAAGCAAGATAAGAGGAATGCCCAGGTGTCAAATGACCGCTCGACGCATTCGGGCAGCTAAATGCAGATATATTATATCAGTTTTACGCGCATTTGACTAGAGGAAATATCTCCTACCCGGAGCTATTTGTTGCAGGCAAACGCAAGAGGTCTTGCAGACTCAACGACTACCTGGGGTTACATCTGGACGAGCATCACACCGCCGATAACGAATGCAGCGCCAGTCGCGGTTGCAGCAGTTAGCGGCTCGCCCAGAACAGCGACTCCTAAAATAGTGGACACGATCGGAGTAATGTAGAGGAAGGCACCAGCACGGGAGATAGGCAAGCGATGGGCAGCGTACCACCAAAGCCAATTGGCAGCCGCGCCACTGCCCAGCGCCAGCCCCAGCAAAGCCGCCCACACGCCGACTGACAGACGCAGGGTGAGTCCCTCCCAGGCAGCCACCGGCACCAGCAGCAGCGCACCAAACAGACCGGCCAGAGCAGTGACGGTTAACGGGTCATAGGTCGTCACTGCCCGTTTGCCGCCCACAATATACAGGGCGCCGAAAAGAGTAGCCACCAAGGCCAACAGGTCACCCAACAGCCGAATACGAGCGGTCGCTTCGGCTTCGGCCAGCCCCCCAGCCGCTCGCCACGCAAACCGCTCTCCCAATAGCCACACACCTAGTACAGCAGTGAGGATG
>JAHELX010000604.1 GCA_024643945.1 Anaerolineales bacterium | reverse complement strand
GTCGGCCAGTTTGTGTGTTTTGGCGGCTGGGGTGATACGAAGCAATTAGATGCTTGAGTCCCGTTGAGGAAGGGTGAATCGCGTAGTTCAGGCCGTGGCCGAATTTCAGCCGCGGAAGCTCGTATCCCAGGTCATGGAACAAGCGAAAGCAACCATCGAAGGCTACTTGACCCAGAGCGACGATGACTCGCACCTGGGGCATCAATGCCCATTCGCGAGCCAGAAAGGGACGGCAGGCAGCCAACTCTTCGGCCGTGGGTCGATTGCCCGGCGGAGCGCAGCGAACGACAGCAGTGACGAAGGCGTCGGTCAGCCTCAGGCCATCGCCTCGGCGCCGAGCGGTGGGTTGGCTGGCAAATCCGGCCCGATATAGTGCGGCGTATAACGTGTCGCCCGAGCTATCTCCAGTGAACATGCGGCCAGTCCGATTGGACCCGTGAGCGCCCGGCGCCAGTCCCACAATCAACAGCCGTGCCATAGGGTCGCCGAATCCAGGTACAGGCCGGCCCCAGTAGTCCCAATCCAGGTAAGCTCGCCGCTTTTCCCGTGCCGCCTGTTCACGCCAGGCCACCAATCGTCGGCAAGCGCGACAAGCAACAACCTCAGCGGTCAAAATCTGCCAGGGCTTCCTCATCGCCTCATCCAAGACGCGATCGTCGTGGCTATATACCGATTCGTCCGGATCCATATTTCCCTTCTCAAATGTCATTAATAGTTTGGGTCGCACCTTGGTTGGTCACTTCGATCACCTTCGCACTGTGGTTATCGTCGTCGCTTTCATTGTCCTCGGCGTTGTCATGATTCGTGCCGCCCCCGTCTTCACTCTCAGCATCGTTGGCATCGCCATCTTTGTCATCGGCATTGCTGTTATCGTTGTCGTTCTCATTCGTGTCATCCCCTCGCAACTCAAGCGTCTCCTCGGCCGGCAAGCTGGTAGACGTGGCCGTAGCCGTTGGCTCAGGGGTGACCGTAGGCGAGGGAGTAAGGGTTTCCGTTGGCGCCGCAGTTGGGGTGAATGTCGGCTGCGGTGTAGCAGTAGCGGTCTGGGTCGGCGGCTGCGTGGCGCTGGGCGTTGGGCTGTTAGTTACCGTAGGCTGCGATGTAGCCGTAGGCCGTGGTGTAGGTGTAGCCGTCGGTTGCGGTGTAGCCGTGGGAGATGGGACTGTCGGCGCCCGCCCCGGCTGCTCGACCACAAGACGTATGGCGATGATTTCGCCGCTGCGCAGAGTGCGCGCCTCAACTAATACCCGCGCACCAGTTGCCAGAGGCCCTTCAATTTGCGTATCATCCACCACTTGCAAAGAGATGCCATTAACTATGACCTGGCTAGCCCCTAGCGCATCCACCCGGCCCTGGAAGGTAACGCGCGCTTCAAGGCGACGGTTCAGCAACATACGAACCTCTTCCTCCCGTCGCTTTTCGTATTCAGCAAATTTTGCACTTCGACTCTCGCTACTCTGCGGTAACCAGAGGTATATCTCCTCTCCCAAGCGCTTGACGGGGTACATCAGCTGGCCGGGCAGGACATTTTGGGCAGCCATTACTGTAGGAGACCCCAGGAACAGCGCACCACCTAATGTCAACACGAAAGATAGCAATATCACCGAGATGGCAGCCGATGCCCACCGCAGGCCGCCACCGGCCGGTAGACGCAAGCGAGCAGCCCAGTGGTCCCGCCAGGGACGCGGCGCTGGCTCAGAAGGGGGTTCGGATGCGATCTGCTCGGCTTGTGCCAGGAAGCGAGCCAAGCTGACCTCGGCCGAAGGGATAGGCACGGCATCTCGCAGGTCGTGCACCGCTGTTGCTGCGGTTAGCAATGGCTCCAGCCACTCTGCGTCGGCGCCGGCACTGGTCAGAATCGTGTCCAGGCTTTCCCCGGCAGTCAGGCGTTCGATGGCCTGTGCCAGAGTATTCTCTTGGGAAGATCCGGGTTGGTTATCCATATCAGTGCTCATAGGCACTACCCGACCGCCTCGTCTTTGCCCGATAGGTGCCCCATCGCCTCTGAGAGCGCGCGCAGAGCCCGGTACTGTAGCCCCTTTACAGCCCCGGAGGTTTTGTTCAACGCCTCAGCCACGTCTCTGATACTGAGCCCTTCCATAAACCGCATCAAGATCACGTCGCGTTGCTCGTCAGTCAGCAAGGCGATGGCCTGGGTCAGTGCCTCCTGCCGCTCAAGGGCCATCACCCATCCAGCCAGGTCGTTCCCATCTGGCGTAACCAGATGCTCCTCCAGCGCCACTTCGACCTGCCGGCTGCGCTGCCGGTAGTAGTCGGCCACGACATTACGCGCAATGCCGAATATCCAGGCATCGGGCGTCGTGCGCCACGCCATGCCCCGCTTAAGCGCCTCAAGCATCCGCACAAACACCTCGCTCGCCAGATCCTCGCTGGCTTGGGGGTCCCCCACCTTGAAATGAACATAACGATAGACCGCTTCGTAGAACCGGTTGTGCAAGGCACGCAGTGCATCAGAGTCAAAGCGTCTGGCCTGCTCTAGAAGTTGCGCATCCACAACATCCATCTCGCTCCCAACTTACATGTCGGCGAATCGACCAGAAAGTTACGCATCACAACATAGCGAATTCTGCTCCAAATGTCAAGTGGTAACCCCTCACCCTCCCGGAGCGCCCAATGGTCCCGAGCGAAGCCCCCCACGGGGCTGCACAGGGGAATGCCCCCCCATGGGGCAGATTAAGGCAAACGCCGATTCGCTATCTGCTAGACTTTTCGAAGAGCTCGCTGCGTAACCTTTTGACGCTTTCTGCGACATGTAGGGCGTCAAACCACATTCAGTGAACTGAAAACCCCTGACGGAGACATATTATACAGACAAGCTCATGGGAGGAAAGATTAAATGACCAGTAAATCGGCCGGACTTTCGCCCAGGATAGCCAACCCGCTACTATCGAGATGGTCGGTAGCGGTGCTCAGGCCATGGCGGCAGGTCAGCGCCCACATCGCATGGCGTACGCTGCTGACGGGTGCAGGTCTCTTCGCCCTGTTTGTGACGTTCCTGGCCATTGTGCAGTTTGCCACCCCTAATTTGGTTGGCAACGACGGATACTATCACATTAAAATGGCCTACTTGATGCACACTGAAGGTCTCCGACCAACATTCGACTGGCTTCCGCTCACCGTCTTGAACGCCGAGGAATTTGTCGACCATCATTTTCTATACCACGTACTCCTCATCCCCTTTACCTTGGGTGATTTGCGGCTGGGAGCCAAGGAGGCGAGCGTTATCTTTCCGGCCCTCGCTTTTCTGGCTGTCTGGTGGCTGTTGCGCGACCAGAGGGTGCCGTATGCCGCCCTATGGTCTCTCGGCTTGCTGGTAACGTCAGAGGCGTTCATCTATCGCATGAGTATGCCCCGGGCCATGTCGTTATCACTGGCAGTCCTGGTGCTGGCAGTCCACTGGCTGCTCACTGGCAAGCATCGCCGGTTGCTGCCCCTGGCCTTTCTCTACGTGTGGCTCTACAACGCTTTTCCATTGATTCTGATTGTGACCGGAGCCTACATCGCCGCGCGCTGGCTTTTTGACGGCCGGCTGGCGTGGCGGGCACTGGTCTACGTGGGATTGGGCATAGGATTGGGTCTGCTCATCAACCCCTATTTTCCCAACAACCTCACCTTTGTCTATCGACACATCGCGCCCAAGCTGGCCGACCCAACCGCCATCAGAGTGGGCAATGAGTGGTATCCCTATAAAACGACGCAACTGCTGGAGAATTCGGGCCTGGCGCTGATTGCCTTTCTGGTCGGGGCCTTTGGTCTGGGCCTGTATGACCGGCGTATGGAGGCGCGAACAGCAACCAGCTTCTTCTTATCTGTTTTGTTTGGTGTGATGCTTTTCAAGGCGCGCCACTTCGTGGAATACTTTCCCCCCTTCGCCCTGATCTTTGCCGCCTTTGCCTGGACGCCTCTCATCCAACGCTGGCTGGAAGGGAAGGCCTGGCGCGCCAACATGGACCTCCCATTGGATCAAGCTATCTCCCGTGTGCAATATCTGGCATTGAGCCGCACCTGGCGAACCCGGGCCGTAGGCGGCCTGATGGTAGCCATCCTGCTGCCGGCTCTCTGGCTCAACCTGAATGCCGCGCGCGAAAGTCTGCAAGGCTCCAAGTCGTATCAACGTTACGCCGAATCCGCAGCCTGGCTACAAGCCAACACCCCCGCTGGCGCCAGGGTCTTCCAAAC
>JAHELX010000603.1 GCA_024643945.1 Anaerolineales bacterium | reverse complement strand
GATCCGATTCCACCTGGCAAGACGCGCATTACAATTCGGTTAGACAACGATATTTTGGCATGGTTTCGGGATCAGGCCAATAGGTCGGGCGGAGGGAATTACCAGACCATGATCAATAATGCTTTACGAGAATTTATCGAGCAAAGAGGAGAACCATTGGAGGAGATTCTCCGGCGTGTCGTGAGAGAGGAACTGAGTAGAGCGGCCTGATAGCTGGGCCGCTCTTTTGCCGCCAGGGGTAGTCAAGCCAAATAGTTCACGCCAACCTAACCCGCGGTTAAGCTGCGCCGTTAGCCCGCCTTTCGTATTGTCTCGATAATTCGGGCAAGAGATATAGAGGAGAGTGACCATGTTTATCAAATCCCAATTTCAAACTCTGTTCGCCTACCACTGGCACACCAACCGGCGTTTGATGGAGTGTGCAGCGAAGCTGAGCGAAGCCGACTACACAGCCAACCCGGGTTACGGCCACGGCTCGATCCACGATTTGCTGTTTCACGTGTTGCGCACCGACCAGGGCTGGCGGCTGGGACTGGAAACCGGCCGACAAGCTTCCCCTTTGCGTCAGGAGGATTTTCCCGACCTCGAATCACTGCAGATTGGCTTCGAGGGTGAGCAACTGGCATGGCAGGCGCTGCTGGATGGGCTTGGCGCGGAGGAGATAGAAGGGGACATCAACCTCACCACCTGGCGCGGCGACAGCATGACCTTTCCGCGCTGGCGCATTCTGCAGCACCTTGTGCTCCACGGTATGCAGCATCACAGCGAACTGGCTCAATTGTTTACGGCCAAAGGCCAGTCGCCAGGTAACATCGACTTCATTTTCTTTACTTACTGACTCTATGAATCCTTTGGCCGGTATTGTCATGGTCGCCGTCTCTGCTACGTCGTTTGGCACGCTGGCCATCTTTGGCCGGTATGCGTATGCAGATGGGATGGACACCCTCACGATCTTGTTCCTTCGTTTCTCGCTGTCTGCCGTACTGATGGCCGTCTTGCTCGTTACCCGTCGTGAGTCTCTACCGCGCGGCCTGGCATTGATCCAGCTTGTGGGCATGGGTGCCATCGGCTATGTCGGCCAGGCTTTCTCGTACTTCACCGCCTTGAAGTATGCATCAGCCGGGCTGGTGGCGTTGCTGCTGTATCTCTATCCTTTATTCGTAGCCGTCCTGTCGGCGCTCCTTTTGCACAAGCGAATCACTCGCGCCAAAAGGTTAGCCTTGGGACTGGCATTGACAGGCACGGCGCTCACTGTTGGGCCGGAGGGTGGTCAACTGCTGGGCATACTGCTGGCGATCTCGGCGGCAGTGATTTATTCCGTGTATATCATTGTGGGTAGCCAGGTGATGAAACAAGTCTCGGCCGTCCAATCGTCTACCGTGATCTTTGCCGCTGCTGGTGCTATGTCCGGTTTTCTGATGGCTGCCAGGGGACCGCATCTGCCGGCAACGGGAGCAGGATGGGCGGTAATAGGCTCGATTGTGCTGATCGCGACTGTCCTGCCAGTCGTGACCTTCCTCGCCGGCCTGGAACGCATTGGCCCGACGAATGCAGCGATGCTCTCCACATTGGAACCAGTTGTGACTGTTTTGTTGGCTGCATTGCTGTTAGGAGAGACACTCAAGCCGATCACGCTGTTGGGCGGCGGGCTTATCCTCGTGGCAGTGGTACTGCTGACGCATAGCGAACTACGCCGCCCCGAGCCAATGCTGGCGGGCGATTAGACCCGTTAGATATGAAAAACCCGAGAAAATATGGAAAGGCGCCCTTTAACGTAGCCGTCATTCACGGCGGGCCCGGTGCGGGTGGGGAAATGGCTCCGGTAGCACGAGAACTCGCATCCGGCTGGGGTGTGTTGGAACCCATTCAAACCGCGACGTCGCTCGAAGGACAGGTCGAGGAGTTGAGAACGGTTCTGGAAATCTATGCAGACCTTCCTGTCACCTTGATTGGCTTTTCCTGGGGAGCCTGGCTCAGTTTCATCGTTACGGCTCATTATCCGCGTCTCGTCAAGAAGCTGATTCTGGTTGGAAGTGGCCCGTATGAAGAGAAATACGTTGCAAGACTTCAAGAGGCCAGGTTGAGTCGTCTCAGTGAGGAAGAAGGAGCAGAGTTTGAGTCCATCATCGGGGCTTTGGGTGATCCCGCGACCGAGGACAGGGACAGGTTACTGGCGCGGCTTGGAGCGTTGGCTTCAGGAACTGATGAATATGATCCAATCATGGACGAATCAGACGCATTCGACTCGGTTGGCACTCAGGGAGATGTCTTTCAGCCGGTGTGGAAGGAGGCTGCGGAGCTGAGGAGCAGAGGGAAGCTTCTGGCACTCGGAAAACACATCAGATGTCCAGTGGTTGCGGTCCACGGCGACTACGACCCCCATCCGGCCGAAGGAGTCCAAAAGCCGCTGTCTGCTATTCTAAAGAGCTTCCGATTTATCCGGCTCAAGAACTGCGGGCATACACCCTGGATCGAGCGAGGGGCAAGGGATGAGTTCTACGCAATCCTTAAAGAAGAGCTGCGTTCTGGATGCTTGCAAGGAGTGGGAGCGACGAACCAACCAATGGACCTAAACAACCCGAAAGAAGTTGCCTCAGAGATTGATGCGGAGACCCGCGCACTGCCAGTTCGGAATACACCCAACGAGCGGGCCGTCCGCGTCAAGTACTCGCGGATGCTGAAACAGGCAAGCCCGGAGTTCATACTTGACGTGGCGAGAGAACTGTTGACGAACTTCGGCTATCGCGGGCTTCCTTACGAACTGATTCAAAACCACGCAGCGGCTTTTCAAAGCATCGGGGAGGCGGAGCTGGAAGAATTCGGCCAGGGCATCAACAGTTGGTGGTCGGTGGACTCCTTCGCTCGTACCCTGGCGGGACCGGCCTGGCTGAAGGGGCAAGTGTCCGACGAGCTGATACGTCAATGGGCTCACTCAGAAGATCGTTGGTGGCGACGAGCGGCGTTAGTCAGCACGGTAGCGCTAAATGTGCGCTTTCACGGGGGCCGGGGAGACGTTGCGCGCACAATTGGGGTGTGCTGCCTGTTAGTCGCTGACCATGACGACATGGTGGCAAAAGCCATGTCGTGGGCGCTGCGGGAGTTGGTTGTCCATGATCCAGATGCAGTGGGCGAGTTTCTGAGCGAACACGAGGCCGTTCTTGCGGCGCGAGTGAAGCGAGAAGTGAGAAACAAGCTGACAACGGGACTGAAGAATCCGAAGCAGCAGATATGAACAATCAGAAAAGTTACTGGGATACGCAATTCTCGGAACATGGCTATGTCTGGGGGAAAACTCACAGCAATATGAAAAAGCTCCGACATTTATTTCATCATGGCCGACGGCACGCGGCTGGTTTTTAGTTATCAATCCGGCGGACGGCTGGAAGATGAACATCGGCGCATTAACCTCGAAGAAGAGTTCAGAGAAGGTCACTATGAGGAAACCAATACCGCCCGGCCGCTCACCACCCATGTTCGCTATCGGGCTCCGGTCATCTCGCCGGACGATGGGCTGACCTCGAATTACGCCGGGATAGACGAACGTATGATCTCCTGGCGATAGGTATTTTTGGTAGCGCAGCGTTTGCGACCGCCTTGACGATTTTGAGAATGTCAAGGATAATCCGTCAAAGAGGATTGGCGCTGTGGCATCTCCCATTGTCATCTCGCACTTCCAGACGAAACCACTGGTGCAATACCGAGACGCTGGCAAGAAACGCATTGAGATCTCGCTCGATTTGGGACTCACCAACGTTGAGGTAGTTACCGACCCAGCGGGGGTAAGGTTCTCAAATGGTGAATTGCTGACTTGGGACGCCATCGAAGAAATCAACGCATCTGAGAACAATTGCTTTCTGGTTGAGAATGATGTGGCGAGCAAGGTTGTGGTGTTTTCCGAGTTGACTAACCGCCTATACAGCTTGATGCCGACGCCCGGCGCTCCCACGATGTTAGTGTCCGGGATTCCAATGCACCGCATCAAAGGAACGGATCCGTACCAAGACACCGTGGAGAAGGTGAAGACGGTGAGGCCGGTAGTGGGGCGGGTCTTGGATACAGCTACGGGACTGGGGTACACGGCAATAGAAGTGGCCAAGGCCGCCGAACAGGTAATCACGGTGGAACTGGAACCTGCCGTATTGGAAATCGCGCGGGTAAACCCATGGTCGCGCGAGCTATTCGCTAATCCAAGGATCACACAGTACATC
>JAHELX010000602.1 GCA_024643945.1 Anaerolineales bacterium | reverse complement strand
GATCCACGAGAGCTCCGTGCGGCCGTCTTCCAGCCGGTCGAACAATTGGGGCGAGCCAATGATGCCCGCCTTGACGATTTCGGCCAGCCCGGCGCGAAAGTCGGCGGGCGGTAGCGTGGCCATCACCGCCGGGTCCACCATCACCAGCGCCGGCTGCTTGAAAGTACCGACCAGGTTCTTGCCGGCCGGCAGGTCCACGCCGGTTTTGCCGCCGACGCTGGAGTCGACCATGGCCAGCAGGGTGGTGGGCACCTGTATCAGGGGCAAGCCACGCATAAAGGTGGCCGCGGCAAACCCGGCCACGTCGCCTACCACACCGCCGCCCAGGGCCAGTACCAGCCCGCTCCGGTCGAGGCCGGCCGCCAGGAACTGGCCGTACAGGCCCGAGACGGTGTCCAGAGTTTTGTGCGCCTCGCCGGCCGGCATAGTGCAGCGGGCGACGCGCAGGCCGGCGCTTTCCAGGCTGGCCGCAGCTCGCTCAGCGTGGAGCGGTCCCACCACTTCGTCGCTGACCAGGGCTACCGTCGTCCAGCGGCCCCGCCCGTTCACCAGCAGCCCCAGCCGGTCGAGCAGCCCTTCGCCGATGAGGACCGTATAGTCCCCGCCGGGAGCCCTGACCGGCAGCGCATAGGGCATCGTCCATTCGGCAAAAGCCTCTCCCAGGGCCAGAACCTGATCTGCGACCTGGTTCAGCGTCATTCGCGAGGTATCCACGTGCAACGGAAAGCTGCGGTAGGTCGGCTGGCGTTGGGCCAGCAATGTCTTGAGACGGGCTTCCCAGCCGTCGGGCGTCGGCGGCCGGCGGCCGGCATCCTGGAGCATGGGGCGGCCCTCGGCTTCGCCCAGCCGCTGCATGAGAGTCGGCAGGTCGGCGTGGAGACAGATGACCAGGCCCCCGGCTTCGACCGCCGCCCGGTTGTCGGGGGGTCCCAGCGTCCAGCCCCCGGTGGCAACCACCAGCTCTTGGCCGAGGCTCAACTCGCGGCAGACTTCGGTCTCCCATGCCCGAAAGCGGGCTTCCCCTTCCTGCTCGAAGATCTCAGGGATGGTACGTCCCGCCCGAGCCTCGATGAGCTGGTCGGTGTCCACGAACTTCCGTCCCAGCCTGGCGGCAACCTTCCGCCCTACAACTGACTTGCCAGTGCCCATAAAGCCGGTAAGCACCAGATTGCGCTCATTCATTCAACTTCACCTCTATCTTTTGCAAAGACTCTTCCAGGGATTGGGTGGTATCCACCTGCACGTAGTGGGCGGGGTCAAGGGGGTAGTTGGGCCGATCTCCGTAGCGCTCCAAGAGGAGCTGCATTTGCTCCCAGGTGACGATGTGGTGGCCCGGCCTACCTTTGCCGGCGCGCGCCTCGATGCGGCGCCGCCACTCGACTTCGTCGCGGCAGACACATTCCACCACCAGCACATTGGCGTCGTGACGGGCAGCCAGGGCCAGGCCGTCACGATAGCCCACCACCTCACTGAGGGGGCTGTCGCAGATGACGCTGGACCCCAGCGACAACTGGGTCTCGGCCAGTTGCCACATGGCATCGTAAGCGTAGCGACCGGCCTGGGGGTTGACTTCGTCGAAGAACCAAAACCAATCGCGCACGTCGTCTTTGTCAATAACCGGCCACCCCAGCCGTCGCCCCAATACGCGCGCAATGGTCGACTTGCCCGAACCGGGGTGGCCTTTCATCAACACCAGCCACTGCATCCCTGATTACTCGTAACCCAATCGCCAGGTCGCGTCGTCCATCGGCAATTCCTCCAGCCGGCCACGGCGCAGTACGTCGAAACGGGTGTGCATCTCGGCCAGACTGTCGCCCCCCAACTTCTCGATGAGCGCGTCCGCCAGAACAAAGGCGACCATGGCCTCACCCACCACGGCCGCCCGGGGCACCGCGCAAAAGTCAGATCGCTCGTACCGGGTAGCGGCTGGCTCGCCGCTGGCCAGGTCAACCGAGCGCAGCGGGGTGAGGGTGGTGGAGATGGGCTTCATGGCGCCGCGTACCAGGATGGGCTGGCCGGTAGTGATGCCGCCTTCAAAACCGCCGGCGCGGTTGGTGTGGCGGGTGAGGGCATGGGCATCGGCCTCTATATCCCCGCTCCCCCCGTCTCCCTCATCGACGAAGATTTCGTCGTGAACCTGAGTACCGCGCAGGCGGGTGTTCTCAAAAGCGGGGCCGATTTCCACGCCTTTCACCGCCTGGATGCTCGCCACGGCCCACAACAGGCGCGCATCGAGGCGGAGATCCCAATGCACATGAGAGCCCAGGCCAGGAGGCACGTCCAGCGCCACCACCTCGAAGACCCCGCCCAGGGTGTCTTTGGCCTGCATGGCCTCGAAGATGGTCTGGCGCATACGCTCAGATGCTTCCGAGTCGGGGCAGCGCACTTCGCTGGCTTCGGCGGCCTCAAACCGGGCCAGGTATGCCTGACGCGCCGCGTCGCCGGCCAAAAGGGGTAGGGAGGCGGTCACGTCGCCAATGGATACCACGTAACTGCCGATCACGATGTCAAACTGGCCCAGCAGGTGTCGGCAGACGGCACCCACGGCGACGCGGGCGGCCGTTTCCCGGGCACTGGCCCGCTCCAGCGATAGGCGCAGGTCGCGATAGCCATATTTGATGGCGCCGGTCAGATCGGCATGGCCGGGACGGGGGATAGTCATAGGGGGGATGTCTTTGTCGCGCCAGGTAACCCAATCCCGGTTTTCTATATGCAGCGCAATGGGACCTCCGGTGGTCTGCCCGCCCATCACGCCGCCGCTGATGCGCACCGCGTCTTGCTCGATGCCCATGCGCCCCCCAGAGCCGTACCCCTTCTGACGGCGCTGCATGTCAAGCTGCAAGTCATCCGGGGTCAGGGGCAGACCGGCCGGTATCCCTTCCAGGATGGCGGTGAGGGAGGGGCCGTGCGATTCACCGGCAGTCAGGAAGCGGAGCATCAAGAACTCCTCGCGGGCAGCGCTTGCAGGCACGCCTCGCGCATGGCCGCCACTGGGGCGGGACGACCGGTCCACAGTTCAAAAGCGGCCGCTCCCTGGTGGACTAGCATGCCCAGCCCGCCGACGATCTCCGCGCCGGCAGCCCGCGCCTGGGACAGAAGCAGAGTCTCCTGCGGGTTGTACACCAGGTCGCACACAGTGAGCTGGCCGGGAATGGGCAGGTCGTGCGGCCAGGGCGAAGTCTCGGTGTGGGGCCACATACCCAGCGACGTGGTATTGACCAATAAGTCGGTGTCGTCACCGATGGCCGACAGGTCGCCCAGGGAGGCCGGTTCAAAGCGCACATCGCCGTAGAATTTGGCCATGTCCTGGCACAAATCGCGGGCACGACTGAAACTGCGATTATAGACACACACCTGCAACGCGCCAGCATCGACCAGGGCATGGGCCACCGCCCGCGCCGCGCCACCCGCGCCCAGCACCGCGCAATACGTCCCGGCCGGATCAAAACCTACATCGCGCAGCGAAGCGATGAAGCCGGCGGCATCGGTGTTGTCGCCGTAGAGTACACCATCGCGCACGGCGATGGTGTTCACTGCGCCGATGACCTGGACGGCGTGGCTTACCTCGTCCAGGTGGGCGAGCGCGGCCTGCTTGTGCGGCACCGTCACGTTAGCCCCGGCAAAGCCCAGGGCGCGCAGCCCGCTCACTGCCTCGCCCAGGTGGTCAGGATAAACGGGCAACGGCACGTAGGCCCAATCCAGCCCCAACGCGGCAAAGGCGGCGTTGTGCATGGCTGGGCTGAAGCTGTGCTCCACCGGCCAGCCGATGAGGCCGACCAGCGTGGTACTGCCTGTGATGGAAGATGTGTTCAGTCTATTCAACTCTCAACCCCCGGCACCGGGCAGGGTGAAGGTAAAAATGCTTCCCTGGCCTATCTGGCTCTCTACCCCCACCTGCCCACCGAGTCTTTCCACGATGCGCCGCACGATAGACAGCCCTAAGCCGTGCCCTTCGGCGCGAACCTGGGCGAACTGTGTAAAGGGCGTAAAGAGGTGCGCCTGTTCCTCAGGCTTGAGGCCAGGACCATTGTCGCGCACCCAGAAGCAGACGCTGCCATCTGCCTGGCCGGTCGCGCCCAATTCTACGCGCAGCGGCTGGCCGCCGTACTGAATGGCGTTGCTCAGATAGTTGACCCACACTTCTTCCACCCACGGAGCGTGCCCCAGCACTACCGGCCATGCCTCCGGCAAGATGATCTCGGCCTGGTGCTTCT
>JAHELX010000601.1 GCA_024643945.1 Anaerolineales bacterium | reverse complement strand
GGTAGAGAAAAGGTAGAGATTAGAGGAGGTTCAGCTCTTTCGCCCTGGCAACGGCCTCCAGCCGCTTCCGGACGTTGAGCTTGCGGTAGATATTGAGCGTATGTGTCTTGACCGTGCCATAGGAAATCACCAATTCCGCGGCGATCTCCTTGTTGGTCAGGTGCCGCTCGAGCAGCGCCAGCACTTCCAGCTCGCGGGGGGTCAGGGGCTCAACTAAGGACGACGAAAGACCAGGGACGAAGGACGAATCTTGAGTTTTCGTCCTTCGTCCCAAAGGCGGCGAGGATGTGTGCGATGTAGTCGGGGGCCACATCTCTTCCATGGAGCTCAGCCAACATGCGGGCAATTGGCGGTCCCAGGTCCACAAAGAGCCGGATAAAGCCGCCGGGCTCGGCCAGGGCAACAGCTTGTTTTAGCAGTTCCAATGCGGGCTGTCGCTCGCTGAGCACTTCCTTCAGCAGCGCCTGCAGAGCCAGCACTTCAATCAAAAAGCGCGTATTGTGGGTGGTCTCAACAAACTCTCTTGCTGCATCCAACAGGTCGGCTGCCTGTTGGCGACTGGTGGGCGTGCTCTGAGCCAGCCAGGTTTTGACCAGTGTGAGATGGGGCCAGAAGACGCCATAGACAGGCCTGAAAGCGGGGATCGGCTCGAGATGAGCCGCCCACTGGCTGGCCGTGGAAATCTGTCCTTGCCGCAGGGCAATCTCAGCCTGGAGGGATGAAATGAGCGGCATGAGGGACGTATTGCCCGTTTCCAGCAGAAACGCCATGGCCGATTCAATCACCGCTTGGGCCTCGTCTGGGTGGCCCAGGGCCTGGCGGGCCAGGGCCAGGCCACAGGCGCTATTTGCAAAACAATCGCCGTAGCTCAGATAGGGCTGCTGCACTACGGTGGCAAAACTGCGTTCGGCTGCGACTAGGTCGTTTTGTTGATAGTGGACTTGGCCCAGATGATAATGCCCATAGTTCAAAAACTGTGGTGTATCGGCTTGTTGGCTAAGCATTATGCATTGACGGGCTGCCTGCGCCATACCTTGTAGGTCGGCGTCTAGCCAATGGAGGTGACAAGAGGTCATCACCAGCGAGGCCTTGAACGCGTCACTTTGGGTCCCCTCTTCTTCGAAACCACGGTATATGGCGGCGTAGGCCTGGTTTGAATCGCCCCTCATGTGCAACACGCCCGCCAGGAACAAGCGAGCAAGAATGCGCACAATCCATAACTCGCGCGGGGTCGTTTCCAGCGCGTGTTGGGCGGAGGCAAGAGCATTCTCGGGGTCGTTCGCATGATAAAACAAAAGGCTCCGCAGAGCACTGATCTCGCCTTGCAGGTGATTGACTTCCTCGAGTGAAAGAGATGCTTGGGATAGTGCCACTTCAAGTCGCTGTAGCGCTGTGGGCAGTTCTTGCCACCGACCACGATGATACAACAGCCATGTTTTCAGTATGAGCAAATCCGGATATTGATCCAGAATGTTGGGCGAGAATTGGTGGAGGTAGCGGTCCAGGCGCTGCCATTGCGCCCGGTTCATCAAGTCATATCGGTGCCGGGCCACTAGAGCCACGGCCGCCGCCGTGTCGTCTGCGGCCAAAAAGTGGTGCAGGGCTTCGTCGATCAACTCATTCCGGGCAAACCAGGCGCCGGCGCGGGTGTGCAGCCCGGAAAAGTCGGCCGGGCTGATTTGCTGTCTCAGTCTATGCCGCAAGAGGTCTTGGAATAGGCGATGGTAGCGGTACCACTTTCCCTCCTGGTCGAGGGGTATCAGGAAAAGGTTGGCCCGCGCAATCCATTTAATGATCTCCTCGCTCCTGGTAGCAGAAACCTCGGTCAACGCCTCACACAGTCGCGCGCAGAAGCGGTCCAACACCGAGGTGCGCAGCACAAAGTCCTGGATCTCTGGCGATTGGCGGGCCAGCACCTCACTCGCCAGATACTCCACGATCAGGGCATTGCTGGTCCCTTTGAACCGCTGCACAAAAGCTCCACCGTCAAGCGAATTACGCATGGAGAGGGCGGCCAGCCGCAGACCGACGACCCAGCCCTCGGTCTTGTTCCGCAAAAGGCGAACCGTCTCGGAATTCAGTTCCCTACCGGTGGTTCCTTCGAGAAAAGCGTGCGTCTCCTCCGAGGTGAAGCGCAAATCGGCGGAGCGGACCTCGGTCATTTCCCTACGAGCCCGCAATCTGGCCAATGGCAACTGCGGGTCGGTCCGTGTAGCCAGCGCCAGATGCAGCCCCTGGGGCAGGTGCTCGATCAGGCCGGATAGGATCTCGTGTATCGCCGGCTCAGTAATAGTGTGGTAATCGTCCAGGGCCAGGATCAAGCCGTTCGAAGAACGGCCGCCTGTTTGCGGTGGAGCAGCAAGCAATTCATCCAGTTCGTTGATGATCGAGGCAATGACGACACGCGCTGGTGGGGGTTGAATGGCATTCAAGAGGTCAAGCACGCTTTCACAGGCATCGGGAAACACGCGTCGAATCGCAGCGCACAGATAGCTCATGAACACGATCCAGTCATTGTCGTGCTCGTCCAGTGAAAGCCAGGCACTGGGCTGGGGGCACTCCTCCAGCCACTGAGCCAGCAGGGTGGTCTTGCCCGCCCCGGCCACGGCCGAGATGAGGGTCAGCTTCCGGTCCGAGCCGGCGTGCAGCCGCTCCAGCAGCCGGCGCCGGGGAATCAGGTCCCCGGGAAGGCGCGGACGATGAAGTTTGGTGCGCAGCAAAGCGGGGGGGTCTGGATTGTGTGCATCTGAGCCCATAGCCAACCCTCGGCCACCAGGGGGCAACGTGCCCGGCTGGGGAAGCCGCCCATTCCCAAGCCGAGCACGTTACCAAACCTTGAATAAGCAATCCGTATCATAACACACATGGTCGGCCCGGTCACCAGCTATGTGTCCAGTTGGCCCCCTATACGAACGTATAGTTCTGCGTGGCCGGTGCGCGAGGATGCGCGGGCGATGGACCAGCCGCGCGTTGAAACCGGACATTTGACTGGTTTCACCGGGCAAGAAGCCGTAGAAACGCTCAAATCCACGCCCTAACGGCCAGCGGTTAAACGGCCCAGCGGCGCTGGCATCTTCGGAGGGGGAAAGATGCCATTTGCTGATGGCAAAGGCATTGTAGCCCTGCTCTTTGAGAATTTCAGAGAGCATGCCGTTTTCAAAGGGCATGCGGCCGTTATACCCGGGATACCCGAGGGCCAGTTCAGCCGTGGTGCCCAATTTATTCAATAACTTCTTGAGCTCTGAGGCAGATTTGACAACCTGCCACCTGGCGTGTATAATTGATTTCATTCCGTAAGGTTCTTACGAATCAACCAGGAGTTTACATACTATGACGCTGCGCACAATGAGCAGTGAACAGGCCCGCACTGAGTGGCGTACTCTGCTTGATCTCGCCAGCCAGGGCGAAGTCGATATCGTCATTGAGCGGCACGGTAAAGCAACCGCTGCCGTAATCAGCTACGAAACGTACCAAGCACTCCAACCTGCCCTGAGCCAGCTCCGGACCGGCGCCTCTGCACAGCAGCGGGGCCAACAAATGGCGACTGTGCTCGAAAAACTGGCTCAATTGCCGGAACGTACCACCATCGCCGACCCCACGGCCTGGCAAATCCAGCAGCGACGGGATCGGCCCTTGCCCGGCAGGCATAGCGAATGCTGATCGACAGCAACATCATCATCTACGCCTCGCAACCCGAACACGACGCCTTGCGCGAGTTTATTGCAGCCCGGGCCCCTGCCGTCTCAGTCGTCAGCTATGTCGAGGTGCTCGGCTACCACCAGTTGAGCGCGGCGGAAGAGTCGCTTTTCCGCCAATTCTTTGCCGTCTCCACAATGCTGCCCATCGATCAGGACGTGCTCGACCAAGCCGTAGCACTGCGACGACAGCACAAGATGTCACTGGGCGATGCGTTGGTGGCGGCAACCGCGCTCGTGCACCATCTTCCCCTGGTCACCCACAATGTGGATGACTTTGCCTGGATCGACGGCCTCACCGTGGTCGATCCCCTCGACTGAGCCAGCAGGGTGGTCTTGCCCGCCCCGGCCACGGCCGAGATGAGGGTCAGCTTCCGATCCAAGCCGGCGTGCAGCCGCTCCAGCCGCCGCCGGGGGATCAGGTCCCCGGGAAGGCGCGGACGATGGAGTTTGGTGCGCAGCAAGGCGGGGGGGTCTGGAATGTGTGTATCTGAGCCCATAGCCAACCTTCGGCCACCAGG
>JAHELX010000600.1 GCA_024643945.1 Anaerolineales bacterium | reverse complement strand
CCAGCGAGGGAGTGGGAGTGGTGGAAGCGCCCCGTGGAAGCCTGATCCATCACTACAAGACGGACGACAGAGGGATCGTACAAAAGCTGAACATCATTGTGGCTACAGCCCATAATTACGGAGCGATGTGCTTGAGCGTCAAGAAGGCGGCGATGGGGGTGATCAAGAAAGGGACGCAGCTCACAGAGGGCATTCTGAACCGGGTCGAGATGGCTTTTCGAGCCTACGATCCATGTATGGCATGTGCCACTCACTCCCTGCCCGGCCAGATGCCGCTGGAAGTGATCGTCTACGACGCGCAAGGCGAAATAGTGGAACATGTGCGCCGGAACAACTAGTGCGTGTTGCTTGTTGCATGTCATTGGCCTTATGCAATACGCAATACGCAACACGCAATTCTCTGAGGAGAAGCCGGGGTGATCGCTCCCGAAGTTTTGAAGAGCTTCCCCTTTTTCTCTGGTCTCAACGCAGCGGAATTGAAGAGCCTGTCCATCATTGCCGAAGAAGTCTCGTTTCAGCGGGGAGACTTCATCTTCAGGGAGGATGACCCGGCTCATATGTTATATTTGCTCCTCGACGGTTGGGTGGATATAATGATCAATACTGACACCGAGGGCGAGCGTCGCGAACTGGTGATGACTCTTACCTGCGGGGATGTATTCGGCTGGTCGGCAGTGGTCGAGCCTTACGTCTACACGGCTTCAGCGGTGTGCGCCAGCCCGGTAAAAGCAATCGGGTTTAAGGGGGTCGACCTACTAGCACTGTTCGAGATTGATCCCAAGCTCTGCTGCATTATTGTGAAAAAAACCTGTCAGGTGATGGCTAAGCGGCTTCGCGCCACTCGCCTTCAGATGGTGAGTCTGTTTGTGACGCGTTGAACATCCCCGGAAGGAGGTTGACTATGGTCGCGCTGGAGGTCATCAAAAGTTTCCTGGATTTTGGCAATCTTGAGGAACACCAAGTTAAGGCCCTGGCCACCCTGGCTGAAGAGGAGCGATATAAGGCCGGCGAGTTCATCTTCTACGAGGGGGCCTCAGCGGCTAAGCTGTATCTATTGCTCGAAGGCCACGTGGAGATGTTGATGAGCACCAACGCCGAGGGCACCCGACACGAAGCAGTAATGACCGTCGGGCCGGGAGAGGTCTTCGCCTGGTCTGCTCTGGTAGAACCGAATGAGTTGACCGCCTCGGCTCGCTGCGCCACCCCAGTACGAGTTGTGGCCATCCCTGCGTCGGGCCTGCGAGCCCTGGCAATTATCAATTGTAGCTTAGGCTTCCAGCTTATGCAAAAGGCATGCCAGATAGCTTCGGCACGCCTGCGCGCTACCCGGATACAGTTACTCAGCACCGTCAGGCCTTCTTAGACTTGAAAGGAACCGCCAAATCGCCAAGAGCCTGCCAGGTTGGCAGGCTCTTTATCCGGCTGTCTTCTACAGTTGTCTTTACATGACCGAGCGCAGGTGTTCGATGGCACGCCGCGCGCCGGTGTCGGCATCAGGGAACGGCATGAATTCACCGGAGACGTAGCCGCCGTAACCCGTCTCGCGCAGAGCACTCAGGATGCTGCCGAAATCCAGGTGCCCAGCACCTGGGTGCCAACGATTTGAGTCGGCCACGTGGAAGTGGAAGATGCGATCACCGCAGGCGCGGATGCTGGACTCGATGGAAGGTTCCTCGATGTTCATATGGAAGGTGTCGAGTAACAGGCCGAAGTTCCCCGCGCCGACTCGATGGATCAGGTCCAGACCTTCTTCCACCGTATGAATGAGATCTGTTTCATAGCGATTGAGCGGCTCTAGCGCAAAGCGCACACCCTCAGTCGCCGCCACGGTCGAGCACTCCTGCAAGGCTTCCACCAGGTAGGCCGTCGATTGCTCGTGGGTCTGCCCCGACGGAGTAATGCCCCGAATGAGACCCAGGATTATCGTGGCGCCAAAGCGCTGCGCCAATGGTACGTGACTCTTCACCCGCTCGATAGCGGCACGGCGCACCTCCAGGTCATCACTGGTGAAGGATAGACCCTCTTCGCCCCAGGCCTGCCCGGTGCCGATGGCCGGCACCACCAGCCCGTGCTTTTTGACCACGGCTTCCAGCTCCCCAGCATTTACCAGCTTCGGGTCGCGGATAGCCAGCTCCACGCCGTCGTAACCATACGAAGCGATGCGGGCCACATTCGCCTCAAAGTCTCCTTTGAAAGCAACCGCCTGAAACTGGGCAGCGTGAGTAGAGAGGACAATGGCTAGCTTCATAGATCTTCACCTCCCTCTCGGGTCAGGGAATCAGGGAATCAGGAAATCAGGAATCAGGGAATCAGGAATCGGGGATCAGGCAATCAGGGAATCGGAGATCAGAGGCAGCCCGACTTTTCCGATCACTGGCTTCCTGTTTCCCGATTGCCTGGTCCCTGGTCCCTGATTCCCTGGTCCCTCGTCCCTGATTGCCTGATTCCTGATTCCTGATTCCCTGATTCCCTGATTCCCTGATTCCTGATTCCCTGATTCCTTACACCAGCGTATCCTGGCCAATGCGCGGCAGTGCATAAACGGGCCGCCAACCCTCGCTTTGCGGTTCACGCAGATAGGGCTCCATCTCGGCCGCAGTGCGCAGTGTGACCTCCTCCACCGGTGGCACAGTGCCAGCCGGGAAGGCCGCCAGAATCTCGTCGTTGATCAGGGTCAGATAGCGCAAAATGGCCGCCAGAGGTCGCCTGGCCTTACGGGCATCGCCATGAGTCGCCTTGCCAACCACCCCTTCGGGCGTGGCAGCCAACTCGATGGCGAAGTGCCCTTCCCCTTCGCTCCAACGGCTGGGGCGACTGAAGGGATCTACCGACTTATCGAAGTGTCCATCCGGCAGATAGCTCTTGCCTTCAGTGTCTACAGCGTATTCCATGTCAACCATATCGGGGAACAGGAGCAACCCGAGCGAGGTTTCGGACTCATCGGCGTGCACAAAGTTGGTGTCCCACCCGCCACCCCGCTCTCTGGTGCGGAACATCTCGCGCACCGCCCGGTGCCAATCAATCACCCGGAAGATTCCAGGCAGTTGATACCGTTTCTGGAACTGCTGGATGGTTGATTCTAGCATCCATAAGTGGCCGTGGTTATTGAGGATAATCTGCTTGCGGAAGCCGTCGTTCCACAGGCCAAGCATCACGTCCATCAGCAGCTCGCGGGCCACATTTTCGCGAACGACGATCGTGCCCGGCATTCCCATATGGTGGTAAGGATGCGAGCCATAGTTGAGGGGCGGCAGTGCCAGGTTCACGTGCCCGTCGCAATGCTTTTCGGTGTAGCGACGCACCCCTTCGCAAATCTGGCTGACGAAGAGCGTGTCAGTGGCGCTGGGCAGGTGCATACCGTGGTTCTCGGTGCAGCCGACGGGGATAAAGACGATATCGTTCTTGCGCCGGTTCTCGACGAGCTTATGGCGCGGTGTGGTTTGAATGTAGGCCCCCGGCTTAGCCCATTCACAGGGAGAGGGAACGCCATACTCGGCAAGAATAGCGTCGAGTCCCTCCTCACTCGCATCCCAAATCTCTTTCTTCATGCGACCAACCGCGTTGTCCTCGAAGAAGAGATCCGGTTGCTCAGTAGGAATCAAACCTTTCGGGATTACTGCTGTTTCAGACATTGGATAACCTCCTTGTAAACTTCCTATGTGATTGTGTTATGTAAACATTTACCTGGGCTTGTCTAGGCAGACACTTTTGCGACCTGTCCACCGCGCCAGGATTCGACGGCGGCCAGCCCGATCTCGGAAGCACGGCGCCCCTCAATGCCACCCGGCTCTGGAGCACGCCCGTTCTGGAGCGCGTCTACAAAAGCGGCCAATTCGGCCATAAAGGCATCGGCAAAGCGTTGGGGATACCAGGGAAAGACATCATGCGTGACGCCATCGCGTGAGAGGGCTAACAGCGGCGTCTGCTGCAAGCCGCCAATCATCAACGCGCCCTCGTCGCCCAGAACCTCGGCGCGGATGTCGTAACCATAGCGGGCGTTGCGGCTGAAATCAATACTGCCCAACGCTCCATTTTCAAAAGTGAGACTGACTAGAGCATTGTCCACGTCGCCAAACTCGGCCAGCTTGGGATAGACCAACACCTTCCCGACGGCATAGACTTCGCTCACCTCGCTGCCCATCAGCCAGCGGGCCAGGTCAAAGTCGTGCACTCCCAGGTCCAGGAAAGTGGTGTTGTAGCCAGGGCCATCTTGCTTTTC
>JAHELX010000599.1 GCA_024643945.1 Anaerolineales bacterium | reverse complement strand
GCCATTACAGACACGATCGTCTCACCCCTGGCCCAGATCGCGGACTATGCCTTCGAGGTGGCCACAGATGGCACAGCTCACAGCCTCTCACCCACAGCCGTTATCTCGCTATTAAACGTGTTCATCGCGGCCCTGTCCTATCGGGTGCCGGAACAGGTCATGGAATCTCTACGCCAGGTGGACGCCGCATATCGCCATAATGGCTTGTTGCTCACGGAGTGAAGATGCAGATCACTATCTGTGGCGGCGGAAACGCAGCCCATACGTTGGCCGGCCTGATGGCTGCCCGGCAAGAACTAAGGGTAAATGTATATACTCCCTTCAGTGAAGAGGTTCGGCAATGGCAGCAGGGCACCACTGCCCAGGGCGGCATCACCGTCATTACCCGGGACGGCACTTTGACGGGGCGACCCCACCGGGTCAGCGCAGATCCGGCTGCAGTGATACCCGGCTCCCGGTTGGTGCTGTTAGCCCTCCCGGCTTTCGCCCACGAATCGACGCTGCGCGCTATCGCCCCCCATCTGGAGGATGGCGTCTGGGTGGGCGTCCTACCCGCCCGTGGGGGGTTCTACTGGGGTGCCAGGCACGCCCTGGGGGGCAAGAAAGACAGGGTGACCATCTTCGGGCTGCAGACACTGCCCTGGGCCTGTCGCATTCAGCAATATGGTCGGGAGGTTACAGTTCTAGGTACAAAGGCAGAAGTAGACCTGGCCACATATCCCTCACACCATGCCGGGGAAATCATAACATTGCTAAATGATCTACTGAGAATACGTCTACAGCCCATCGCCAGTTTCCTGAGCCTGACACTGGCCGACCGGGGGCAGATTATTCATCCGGGCATAATGTATGGCCTGTTCCACAACTGGGATGGTCGCCCTTATGCTGAGGCGCCGCTCTTCTACCAGGGCGTGACCGCCGCCACAGCCGGCATCCTCCAGCAATTGAGCGACGAGGTTCAGACAGTGCGAGCCGTTCTGGAGAATCGCTACCCGGAACTGGATCTGACTGCAGTACAGTCGCTGGGTGAATGGTTACTCCGGTCGTATGGGGACACTATCACGGACACATCCTCACTGCAAAGCTGTTTCGTCACCAATCGGAGTTATGCTGGCCTTAGTGCCCCGATGCGTCCGGCCGACGGCGGATTGGTACCGGACTTCCAGGCCCGCTACCTGGCGGAAGACGTACCTTACGGTCTGGTTGTAACTCGAGGGATTGCTGAGCTGGCCCAGGTGGCAACACCGGTCATAGATCGAGTCATCACGTGGGCTCAGGCACGGTTGGGGAAAAAATACCTGGTGAAAGGTAAACTGCAGGGTCGGGACGTGGCAGCCTCACGCGCGCCACAGCCCTACGGCTTTGAGAAATTAAACGATGTGATCCGCGAGGCATAATACACAGCTAGGTTGCAATAAAGCCAGCACCAAGAGGAGGCACTTAGAAATGGGAGCATCAAAAGAACAGGCCGAGGACAAGTCGCCAGAACATCACCGGAAACGGCGGGTCATGATCGGTGCCATCGGCAAGTGTGTCCACAATCTGGGCGTTGAAGGCTTTGCCGACTGGATGCAGGACCAGGGCCTGGGCTACGTTTCCGTCAAATTGGGGCCGGCGGTACCCATCCACGAGGTGATTAACAAGATCCGCGAGGCCCGTCCTGAAGTGGTGGGCATTTCTATGCGCCTGGGCGACCTGCACGTGGACAAATTGATCACCGAATTCGTCGAATCGGCCACCGAACATGGCCTGGGTCCCAGGGAGAGCCACATCCGCTACTCCTTTGGCGGATTGCGGCCAGCGGCCAACGTGGTACGAGCCATGACCGGCCTGCCCCTGGAGCCGGACCGCTTTGTCCGCGAGGACGAACGGCATTACGACCTGGAGGCGGTCCGGGAAGAATACAGGCACAAGGAACAGTTCCAGGGTTTCTTCGAACTGGTGGCAGACGACTTCGTGACCATGGAAGAGCTCGAGCGTTTTGCCCGCCATCTACCACCGATTCACAAGGCCAGGAAGCCAAAATGGTCTGACCTCCTGGTGGAGCGTATTCGCCAGGTTAGAGAGCGCGAGAGCCGTCCCATCATCCGCGCCCACATCGGCATCGCGGCTGAAACGATCGAACCCACGATAAAAGCGATTGAGAAGCTGGCCGAGGCCGAAGCCTTTGAGATTGTTTCTCTGGCCCCGGACCAAACCTCCCAGGAGTTGTTGGCCAAATTCATCCGGGGCGAAGAGGACCCCAGAAAATATCTGGCCGGTCAGGGTGGCGCGCCGATCCGCACTGTTGAGGACTTGAAGCGCCTCAAGGCTGCTGCGCAGCGCGGTAACTACCCGCTGACCCGCATCTACACCGGTACCGACGAACTGCTGGAGCTGGCTCATCTGTGGGAAGAGCATCTGAACATGGCCTTCCCGGCAGTGCCCATCTTCTTCTACAACGAACTGGATGGGCGCGGTCCCATCAGCATCCACGACGGCTTCGATGAACACTTCCGCACCATCAAGTGGTGGGCACAGCAAGGCAAACCGCTGGAGATCAACGATCCCCACCAGTGGGGCTTGCGCTACGCCAGCGACGATATGCAAGTCACCGACCACGTGCTGTGTGCTGTGATCGCCTTGAAGAAAGGGATCAAGCACTACGTGATGCAGATGATGTTCGAGCTGCCGCCGGAAATCTCCGCCATGGACGACCTGGCGAAGATGAAAGCCGCCTATGAACTGGCCCAGCCGCTTACCAGGCACTTCGATTTTCGAATCATCAAACAGACCCGATCAGGCCTGCCCAGTTTCCCCCCCAACTTGAACCAGGCAAAAGGACATCTGGCCTTCGGCATCTATACCCAGCTCTACATGGAGCCGGATATCCTCCACGTCGTCACTCATTCCGAAGCGCACCACGAGGCCAGCGCCGACGACATCATCGAGTCCTGCGAAATCGTGAAACAAGTCTGCTGGGATTTCGCCAAGGGGCAGGTGCCCAAGATCTGGGATGAACCGGTTGTGAAAGGACGCATACGAGAGCTGAAGCAGAGTGCCATGTACAACGTGCTCCACGGCGCCATCTTGGGCGGATATGAGGGCCCCATCAGGCCAGAGAATTTCTGGGAGTGGGCCAAGGAGCCTGCCGAGGACCCGGAGAAGAACTTCGAGACGATGCTGCTGAGCCTGATTGACGAGGCCAACTATCCTACCGGCACGTGCGGGCTGATCGCCGCCGACACACTGGATCTGGGGCTACAGATTGGTCTCTACCAGGGTCCCCACATCACTGTGGTGGATCGGCGCTACGAGATGGCCGGCGCCTGCCGCACCAAAGTCGTGAACGGCATGTGCCGGATTGACGAGTGGCACGGCATCAAGGTCTACAGAGAGTTTGAACGCGTGGACCTGGTGCGCAAGCGCTACCCATGGTACTTCTACAAGGACGTGAGCCGGGCCGATGATGCCAGCTTCATCGCCGAGGACGCCGAAGTCGAGGAAGTCGACGAGGAGACGGTAGCCGAGTTCCGCAAGGAGCTGGGGGTCAGCGGGCTGGCCGACGAAAAGATCCTGGTGGTGGACTTCGGCAGCACGTATACCAAGATCGGCGTCTTCAACACGAAAGAAGAGACTTTCGACCTGCGTTACAAGCCTACCACGGTCGAAGATATCCGGATTGGTCTGGCCAACGGGCTGGGAGTGCTGGAAGCCTGCCAGGAGCGCGGCGACTGGAAGCCACTATCTCAAAAGATGAGCGAGTTCGTGGTGCGCTTGCCATGCTCCAGCGCCAAGGGCGGTCTTAAAATGGTAACCGTGGCACTGGTTGAGGAGGAATCTGGCTTCGCCGCTGAATTGGCGGCCTTGACTGCCGGTGCCAAGCTGGTCGGCTCCTACGCTGGACGGCTCACGCCGGAGCAAGCCCGGGCCATTTACGAAGAGGACCAGCCCGAGATCATTCTGTTGGCCGGCGGCACCGACGAGGGCGGCGATAGCGAAACGCAATTGCACAATGCCCGCATGCTGGCCAAAGCAGCCAGATACGCTACCTACGCCGACTATGGGGTGCCTGTAATCTATGCCGGCAACCAGGACATCCGAGATCGAATCGAGAATATCTTCCGCTACAGAGGGATAGACATCCGGGTGACACCCAATGTTATGCCTGAGATCAATGAATTCCACATCGAGGTGGTCAACGAAGCCATCCGCAACCTGTTCCAGACCGTGATCATCC
>JAHELX010000598.1 GCA_024643945.1 Anaerolineales bacterium | reverse complement strand
TTTTTCCTGAGAATAGCTAATCGCCTCCCCTTTGAAGAACGGAGCGAAGGTGGACTGGTACCAGCTCGACACGCGCAATTGTTCGGCGTTGGGTTTTTGGTTCAGATAAGCGGCTGCCAAATCCAGCCCTTCGCCCCAACCAATTGTCACCATTCGCTCCGCACCCCGGATGCCTCCCAGCAGCGGGTTATAGTAAGTGAAATAATAGGGGTAGTTAGCAACGATCAGGATGCCCTGGAAGAGCAGAATGACGAGGAAGAGCAGAGATTGGAGATTAAGGTGGGTATTGGAGATTAGGGATTTTACATTTGAGATTTGAACCAGCCCAATAGCGGCTATGATATTCAAAATTGGATAAATGGGCAAGATATACCGCTCTTGTTTCTTCTCTCCCAGGGTCATAAAGGCGACGAAGAGGACGACGTACAGGAGCATCAACAGCACGTAGTGCCTGGGAAAGCTGGGAAGTTTGGGAGTTGGTAGATTGGTAGCTGGTAGATTGGTAGTTGGTAGATTGGTAAATTGGTAGAGTCGCCGATTAGCTGACTTGTCCAATCTTCCAATCTTCCATCGTCTTAAGCTCAGGATGAATGTTACTATCAGGCCCAACCACACCAGGGGCGAGCTGCGCAGCAACCACGTCACCGGATAGAAAAGGACACCCGGATCGCGAGAGACGGTCCCCAGGAAGTAATTGCCCTTGGCATGACCACCGCTGGCGTATTTACTCCCGATGAAAAAGATGGTATGCAGTGAATCGGCGGGAATGACCCACATGGCCGGCCAGAATGCCACAAAGACAGCCGCAGCGCAGCCAAACCAGAGGAGCCCATCACCCAAGGTGACCGCCAGGTGCCGCCAGGTTACCACTTCACCTCGCACCCGGCGGTCTGCCAGTGACCACAACCCCACCAGGGCGATGAACGGATTCAGAAAGAGGGCCGGGCTCTTGCTGAGGAAGGCGAATCCTGCCATCACTCCCGACGTGACGAGCCAGCGCCGTGACTCCCGCTGACCCCAATAGATCAAAGCCATCAGCAGCGACAAAGTCATAAATGTGGTCGCGAGGGCGTCGTGATGAATGACCCGGGAAAAGGCGACGTGGAAGGGATCCAGGGCCAGCAATAGTCCCGCCGCTAACGCGACGCGCCGGTCGGCAAACAGTCGCCATACGAGCCAATATACGGCAGCGACCCACAGGCTGGTCAACACCACGGTGGGCAAGCGCGTTGGGGCGATAAAGCGGGGGTCGAGAGGGTTGGTCTGAACGGCCAACACATAATCGAACAGAGGGCCGGGCGTCCCATCGGCAAGATAGCGCAACAGAATGCCCAGGCTTCCCGTCCACATGGTGGTAACGCCGGGATGCCCGGTGCGTAGGGTGCAGGCCAATCCCACCGCTTGCTCAAAGCCGGTGTGATTGACCGGCGACATGCACACGTAGGCCGAATTAAGCAAGCCCGCCAGGAAATTACGCGAGCGGTCCACCCAGAGAAACTCGTCGGCGGTGAGAAACTGTCCCAAATCAGGCAAGCGGACCGCCAGAGCCAGCAAAAAAAGCCCCACGGGGATACCCCAGCGGGTTACTGTGACACGCACCGAGGATATATGGAAATGTTGAGAGTTCAAAGTGCTCGATCCACCAATTCAGGATGGCTGGCAACCCAAGCAATGGCCAAACGAACTTTGTCGCGCACCGTCAGTTGGCGTCCAACTGCGGGCATTACCCCCACATCCACATTGGAAGGGTGACCGGGAACCAGAGGCCGTTCGCCCCGCACGGAAGCAGCTACCTCTTTCGCTCGGCTGCCAAAAAGATAGATGGCATCCAAGCCAAATTGGGCGACCAGATCTTCCAAGGGAGCCAGCTTAACCGGGTGACTTATAGAATCAGACATGCTCTCTCTCGCCAGGGAATGAGCAAACAGGTCTCAGGAAATCGAGATAGCAAGGAGACGGACCGCCCTATTCTATCACGGCAAATAGCCGCCGTCAATAAGCCCCGATCCCTGATTCTCGGAGCACCCCAGCCCCTCATCACTCTACAAACAGCACCGGTCGAGGCAACGTCAGACTGTTTCCTACAGGTGCGCCGGCCTCGTTCAGCGCCAGCCCGCCCTGCGCGGTCCAGGGTGGCACGCAGGGCCGCAGAGACAAGGCTTCACCGGTATCAGACCGGTAAAGACCAACAACCAGGCGGTAGTCGCCCCTGGGCAAATCGTCCCGGACAACCAGACGGTGCTCGTCTACCACCACCTCACCCCGCGCCCATTTGCTGGTACGCACCGGGGGCTGGGCATCCCAACCGGCAACCCGCTCACCATCGGCATTTACCAGATGCAGAAAGACAGTATAATCGGCCCAGGCCTTGGGGGCTGCCTGCCACACCAGACGTATCGCTCTTACACTGCCTAACCAAACTGCAGACGACTTCGACGGCGGATCAAGGGTGTAGCCCACCAACCGCAACTGGTCACCGAAGTTCGCATCCAGTCGCTCGTCAAGAGGCGGCAGGCTGAACTGGCGCGCCTCCACTACCCCCAACGGACGGCCATCCACCAGCAAGCCGTAGCTCCCACGCGGCAGATTAGCGGGGATCGTCAACTCGTGCCGGCTAACGACCAGACCATCAGGCCGGCGTTCTAGCCGGGCTGGAGACTCGGCAAACACCTGGTTGCTCCGCTCACCGGGACGGCGGGTGAGGTCATCCGGGGGCTGCAGCGTCAACCGGGAGGGAACCGCCGGCAGGTCGCCTCCGATCAGCCATAGCACGTCCAGCGTCACCTCCTGACCGATGGCCAAATACGGGTAATTGGGCCGAAAAGCTAGCGGCTTGGGTAAAATACCAATGTCGAAGGCAGCCTCATTGGCCATCGCCGGCTGCACAGCCGGACCGGAGTAGACCCACGCATACTCAATGCCACCCAGGTGGACAGTTTGCAACGGTTTCGCCGCTTCATAATAGCGCAAGATGGTGGGCAAGGGATAGCCTCCTTGCACCTGTTTGCGATAGAGCACCACATAATCCAACCCACCAGCCGTCACATCGCTGATTTTTCCCGAAAAAAACGGGGCCAGCGCCGAGGCGTAATACGAGCCTACCCGCAAGGCCGGGGCATCTGGCTGGCTATCAAGCCAGCGGCCTACCTGGTCCAGCCCCTCCCCCCATCCGATCTTCACCAGCCGGGGTGCGGTCAACGCTCCACCCAGCAAGGGGTTGAAATAAGGGAAGTAGTAGGGGAAGGTAATCAGGGGGGGCAGGGCGAGAATGAATAGCAAAATCGCGCGTATTGCGTATTGCGTACTGCGTATCGAGATTTGAGATCTGTCTGTCAAGGACAGCAAGCCTGGGAGACTTGAGGCTCGGGTGAGGCCTGCTGCTGCCAGAAGGTAGAGGGCAGGCCAGGCAGGTAAAATGTAGCGGTTGCTGCGCTTGCCTCCCAAGGTCATGAAAATAGTGAAGAGCACTGCAAAAACCAGCAGCCACCATTCCACGGACGATGCCTTGCGCCGCCCGGTCAGAGTCAACCACGCCCAGGCTACCAGCCCCAACATGGCGAAAGGGGAAAGCTTAAACGCCCCGTTGACCACGTAATAGAAAGGTCCCAGGTCCGGCACCTGCCAATAGCCTTCGGCCTCCGCCTCCACCTTGTCTGTCGCGGAGAGGAAGGCATTGTGCACCACGGCATAGGGCGCGCCGACCGGGTCCCGCCAGCCGGCAGGCCATACCAGCGCAAAGACGATCCAGGCAGTCGCTCCCCAAAGCGCCAGTCGCAGCAGCCAGACACGCAGAGGGATGCCTCGTCGCCAGGCTTCGACCAAGGCCACCAATCCCACAAAGGGGATCAGGAAAAAGGTGGGCGATTTGCTGAGCCAAGCTAACCCGGCCAGCGCCCCGGAAGCGATCAGCCATCCCCACTCTGTGGGCACTGCGTAACGTAAGGTCCGCGCCTCCTGCCCCGGACGAGAAGAGGATTGTGGCTCTCGGACATCTCCCTGTACCGCCAGTAAAAAGGTAAACAGTGCAAGACCTACAAACACCCCGGCGGGCGCATCGTGTCCCAGCACTCGCGAAAGAGCAATGAAGTGTGGGTCAAAGGCCAGCAATAGGGCCAACAACAGGGCCACCCGTCTTGTCGTCAGCTGGGAAGCCAGGTAGTAAAAGGCTACCACACCGGCCGAAGTGAGCAGCACCATTGGCCAACGTACGGCTATCAGCACATCTATATCGGCAC
>JAHELX010000597.1 GCA_024643945.1 Anaerolineales bacterium | reverse complement strand
TAACATCTAACCTGGCGTCAAACCATAGGGATTTAGTACTAGTCGGGCGAAATTTACGCTGTCTTTACGCAAAAGTGTTCCTTGCAGCATTCAGATGCTTTGCCCCTCAGTCTCATGACGTTAATTGGGGCCAAAATAAGGGCTGCGGGGCACGCGGACCACCGGCGCGCTGCTGACCGCATAGCGCGGAGATGCCCCATCATCAACCCTGACGCACAAGTAATAGCTTGTGCCATTAGAGAATTTGTTGCTGTCAGAGAAATCCAATGTATACGTCGCGTTGGACGGTCCTGTCCCGCCAGAAGAGCCTCCCATAATGAGCGGCAAGTAAACTTTGTTGGGATAAGAGGGCGGTGTAAGGTGTGTAGTCGTTTGTGCAGGTGGACTGAAATCTTTCCACGTGCCATTGTTAAAGCTGGTACCATCGCAAGCGGGGGAATTAGAAGGCAATTGAAGTTCAGCGACTGCCCGGTAGCGAACGGTAGAAATTATCGTCCCCCCATCTGGATCAGATACGTTCCACCTGGCAGTGTATTTGTAGCCATTCTCCTCACGCGCCACGATGTCGCCGGTAAGGTAAACGTAGTCCAGATCGAAGTATTCAGGTCCCCCATTGCAGTTGGCCCACCACTCGTGTGGCCACATGCCGAACGCCTTGACCCCGGCCGTGGGCCAGGGGGAAGGGGCCGAAGGGCTACTGGCACCTTGCCAGGTGGGCCAGGTGGGGTAGTTGTTGTTGCGGCTCAGGTCCATATAGTAAACGCAGAACTCCCCAAACGGACAACTCATTGGAGGTATCTGAGGCAGGAAGGGATAGGTGGAGACCTGAGACCCCAACCAGTCGGGCCACCTGGTTGTATAGATCACCCGGCCGTTGGTCCAGCAGCTTCCCTCGGCCGCTATTCTCAATCGATAAACCAGGTGATGATATTGGCTGGAAGGCAGGTTCGTGCTGGAACTCTTGTAGAAAGCGATGGCCAGATCGCTCCCTTTCGGGATCTTACCTCGAACAATGCTTGAAGAATACTGGCTCAATTCGATGGTCTGTCCCGACCGATTGTATTGAGTCCACACGATGTCATCCGTGCTATTCATATCCCACACGTTGCCCTGGCTGGCACCAAAATCGCCGATGGCCGCCGAGGGAGCCACAATGGAGACTGAAGGTGCTGCCTGAGCGCCGATGGGGCCATCACCGGCCGGCAGCGCCGCCCCCTCAGTCCGGCCGCTTAGCGCATCTGCCGGTGCTTCCGGCTCAGCCAGGCCCAGGCCCACCGATATCGTCAATAGTAATCCCCCTACTACCACGAATAGTATCGCTCGCTTCGCCCGTTTTTTCCACATGTCGTCACCTCTCAAAGCCAAGTTTAACTGCTCGCCCAGTCTATCACGCAACACAGCCTATGAACAATAGGAAATAATCACCAGACACATCAATCTTGAACTCCTTCCTCGTTTTGCTCGCTCACTCCGCCAGCCCTGCCATAAACCTCCGTCATCTCCCCCAACCGTTCCTTGATCTCGGCCGTCAAAGCACCAGGCAGGTAGCGCCAACTCCAATTCCCACTGGCCTTGCTTGGGTAGTTCATCCTGGCTTCTGAATCCATGCCTAGCACGTCTTGGAGAGGGATAACGGCCGTGTCTGCGACGGAGCTGAGCGCCAGACGAATAAAGTCCCAGTTGAACTCGCGGCCCTCGGTGCCCAAATATTTCAGAGCAAGTTCTGTCTCCTCGGGTTTGCTAGAGTTTCTAAACCAACCCAGGCTAGTATCATTGTCGTGAGTGCCGGTATAGACCACGCAGTTTCGAGGGTATTGATATGGGGTATGCAAGTTTGTCATACCGTCGTCGAAGGCAAACTGCAGGACTCTCATCCCTGGAAACTCGAAGTGATCGCGCATGGCCTCCACCTCAGGCGTAATAACGCCCAGATCTTCGGCAATGATCGGCAGGTTATGCGTGCTGAACGCTACCCGCAGGGCATGAAATAGATCAGCCCCTGGCCCTTTGACCCAGCGACCATTAACGGCGGTCTCCTCCGTCGCGGGAACCTCCCAATACGCTTCGAAGCCGCGGAAGTGGTCCAGCCTGACAATGTCTACCGTGGCCAGTGTAGCTTTGACCCGGTCAATCCACCAGGTGTATCCCCGCTCCTTAATCACCTGCCAGCGGTAGAGAGGATTGCCCCACAACTGTCCTGTCCGGCTGAAGTAGTCAGGGGGCACACCGGCCACCACCGTGGGCCTGCCTTCGTCATCAAGGGAGAACAGCTCGGGGTGTGCCCAGACGTCTGCACTGTCGTGAGCCACGAAAATAGGGATGTCGCCTATCAGGCTAACCCCCTGCTCGTTGGCGAACTGTTTCAGAGCAGGCCACTGTTTGAAGAATTGGTACTGGAGGTATTTGTGGCGCTGAACGGGCCCGGCCAAGACCTGGGCCCAACGCTCCATCGCCTCTGGCTGTCGCCTGGCGATATCCGGCTCCCACATATTCCAGACCGCGCCCCCATGCGCTTCTTTTAAGGCCATAAACAGGGCAAAATCTTCCAGCCAGGTGCTATTCTCGCGACAGAAGGCCTCGAACTCGTCCCGGGTATCCTGCCGGCCTGCGGCCTTGAAGTTCTCAAAGGAGATTTTCAAAAGCGCTGTCTTGAACTCAATGACCGATCCGTAATCAACACGATCTTCGGGAAACGACGGAGATTCCTCCAGTTCAGATGGCAAAAGCAAGCGCTCTTCTACCAACTTGTCGAGGCTGATGAGTAGGGGATTGCCGGCGAAGGCTGAGAAAGATTGATAGGGAGAATCGCCATAACCGGTGGGGCCGAGGGGTAGTACCTGCCACAGTCGCTGCTTACTCTCGACCAAAAACTCCAGGAAGCGATAGGCTTCAGGCCCCAAGTCTCCGCAACCGAAACGTCCGGGCAACGAAGTGGGATGCAATAGGATGCCGCTGGATCTCGGAAAGCTCATAGCCACCTCCTCTTCCGGCATTGTGCCAGTTGATTGTGATACCCAATGTAACAACGCTCAGCCACTTTCCTCCCGATCACATGGCAGGAGCATGATGCCCTCGCGGCGTAGAGAGAAGGCAACGGTAGCACCCACCTCCAGTCCCAGCGCGCGATAGGCCCTGATTGGCAGACGCGATTCCAGCCCGACCTCCTCGCCACCCAGAGCCTGTTCTGTTTCCACTGCCAGCCGGACTGTCACCGACGTGCCGGCCGGCATAGCGCGCAGCACACGCCCCAGGAATCGGTTGTGTTGCACAGTCGAAGCCAGGGGCCGATCAGGGTAGAGGAGTTTCACGTCTTCGGGACGGATGTAAAAGGTGACACGCTCACCCGGGTGGCGCGGGGAGGGTGGGGCCAGGATGGTGTGGTCCCGCCAGGCAATGACCAGCCCCTCGGCACTGGCCGCTTGTACTCTTCCCTCCAACAGATTGCGCACGCCGGTGATCTCGGCCACGGTGCGGTTGTTGGGGCGATGAAATACTTCCTGGATAGGGCCTACTTGTTGCAATCGGCCAGCCTGGATCACCGCCAGCCGGTCGCCCAGGGCAAAAGCGTCCATCAGGTTGTGGGTGATGTAGACGACCGACAGCCCCAATTCGCGCTGCAAACTGGCTAAGTCCGCCTGGAGCGATTCGCGCACTGCACCGTCGAGAGCAGCCAAGGGCTCGTCGAGCAACAAGAGGACTGGCTGGATCATCAGAGCCCGCCCCAGTGCCACCCGTTGTTGCTGTCCGCCCGAAAGTTGGTGTGGATAGCGATCGGCTAACCCCTTCAAGTGTAGCCGGGTCAGCATTGCTTCCACTTGCGCCTGAGCGTTACGGCGTCCACGTATGCCATAAGCCAGGTTTTGGGCCACGGTCATATGGGGAAAGAGAGCATAATTCTGAAAGACATAGCCGATACGTCGCTGGTGGAGCGGCACTTCCTGCCGACGGCGTCCGTCACCCTCAAAAAGAACGCGCCCATCCAGGCGAATAAAACCCCGGTCGGGGCGAGCCAGGCCAGCTATGCAACTAAGGGTCATACTCTTACCGGCTCCCGATGGACCAAAGAGCACCAGCACCTCGCGATCCACCTGAAAGGCGACCCTCAGTGTAAAATCTTCCAATCGTTTCTCGATGTCAACTTCAAGCATAGCGTTTTGCGCGGCCCTCGGCCCGGCGCTCTAGCCGATTGACAGCGAAGAGTAGACCAAAGGCGACCACCGTCATCAACAAGACAGCGCTGTT
>JAHELX010000596.1 GCA_024643945.1 Anaerolineales bacterium | reverse complement strand
GCGTTTCGCTACGAGTTGCGGCAGCCAGACTGGTGGCAGGGCGACAGCCAGTATCACCCGCCAGCATATACCGAACCCGTGTCAAAGCTCGAGGCAGTGCTGCGCAGTGGCCGGTTCGCCATCTCGGCCGAGGTCGCTCCCCCGATGGAACCGACGGGCGAGCGAATCACCCAAGTTGCTGGTTGCCTCAAGGGTTGCGTTGACACAGCCAACTTTACTGACAATCCCCTGGGCGTGCCCCGTATGAGTGGCCTGGCCTGCGCGCTGCATAGCCTTCAAAATGCTCTGGAACCGGTTTTGCAACTTCAAACCCGGCATCGAAGTCGGCACGATTTTGAATCTGAGGCTATGGGGGCGGCCGTCGTGGGCGTGCGCAATATTCTGTGCCTTGCGGACGACATTGGGCGGCTGGGTCCTGGGCCGGCCCCCCGCCCCGAGGTGAACGACCTCGACGCGGTGCAGGCACTATGGATGTTGCGGCGCCTGCGCGATGAGGGGGTGAATGCGGACGGCGAAACAGTGGAGCACCGGCCGCGCTATTTCCTGGGCGCGGCAGCTTCGCCCTGTGCTGCGTTGCCCCGCTACGAGGCGATCATTACCGAGAAGAAGGTCAACGCAGGAGCCCAGTTTCTTCAAACCTTGCCTGTCTTCGACCTGGCCCGCTTTGCTGCGTGGCTGGAAGCCCTGGACAAACGCAATCTGTTGGGGAAAGCCTACCTTATGCCTACCGTCGCCCCCCTCAAGAGCCCCCGGCACGCGCGCTTTATGGCTAACGAGGTCCCTGGGGTTTACATACCCGCCTCTATTATGGCTCGTATAGAAAACGCCGTCGATCCCCAGGAAGAAGGCATCCAGATCACTCTCGACCTCATCACCGGGCTAAAGGGTATGCGGGGAATTCACGGACTGCACATCCTGGCCCCTGGTCAGGAAGAGGTAGTACCACGCCTGGTGAGAGAGGCAGGGCTCAGAGGTTTTGTCCCCGGTGCCAGGACTATCTCAGGCAATGGTCACAACAAGTCTCACAGCGGGCCAACCACCAGATCCAATCTGTCGCAATTTATGGACATGTCTGCCTTTGGCCTGGATAACCTTTCAGGGACAGAGCATAACAGAGGGCCAGATGTCTGAGGAGAGAACCTGTGCTTGTTAAAGACCGGATGACCTCCCAACCCCTGGTCGTCGTGACACCCGATGCCCCTATCACCGAGGCACAGCGGCTGATGCAAGAGCACAATATTCGACACTTGCCAGTCGTCACCGACCACCCTTCGACAGACTCCCTCGCCCCTCGGCCTCCTGCCCGTCTGGTGGGCCTGCTGACGCGTGAGACAATGCTCCAGGCCATTCCCTGGTCGGCCGCTTCCCTGAGCGTGCTTGAGACCCAATATGTCCTGTCGAAGGTCAAAGTCGAAAAGGTGATGATCCGCGACGTGATCACCATCACGGAAGATGTGGCAGTGGAAGAGGCGGCCCGCATTATGGTTGATCACAAAATCGGCTGCCTGCCGGTGCTGCGCGAGGGGACCCTGGTCGGCATCATCACCGACATTGACCTCCTGGCTACTACTATGGAAATGCTGGGCGCTCGCCGGCCTGGACTGCGCCTCTCAGTCATGGTTCCGAACCGAGTGGGGGAAATAGCCCGGTTGGCCACTGCTATCGCCGATATCGGCGGCAATTTGAGTGCTTTTGGTACCTGGGAAGGTGAAGTGGAAGCAACCTCTGGAGTCCCAGAACAAATGGGGATCGTCTTGAGAGTCGAGGGGGTTTCTAAAGAGCAAGTGATCGCCACCGTGGAAAAGCTGGCAGAAATGGAAATTCTGGACGTGCGCGAAATGTGACGACACCGATTGGATTATCCGTCATCCTATGAAAACAGGAGCACGTTATGATTGACCCTCGCATAGTACATGCTGCAGATGTTCCCAACGAGAACGAGGGGGGAAATGGCTCCAGTGCGGTTATGGTCGTCGGGGGCGGAGTAGGCGGCATGCGGGCCGCGATTGATCTGGCCGAGGCTGGCCTGCGCGTCATCCTGGTTGAATCGACGCCGGCCCTGGGCGGACGAGTCGCCCAGTTGGGTTTTATGTTTCCCACCCACGACTGCGTCCTCTGCCGGGGCACGTCGGACCACGGCTACGGTTGCACGCGTCCGGCCATCTCGCCTACCTTCCTGGATTATAACCTGCATCCCAACATCGAGGTGCTGACCAATACCCAAATTGCTGCCGCCGAAGGGCAGGCCGGCGATTTCACCATTCATTTGCACCAGCAACCCCGCTACGTGAAGGTAGAGCGCTGTATCAACTGCGGATTGTGTGCTGTGGCCTGTCCGGTTTCCCTGCCCAGCGGATTTCAAATGGGGCTGTCGCAGCGCAAGGCTATCTACAAGTCAGCCCCTCGCGCCATCCCCGATGCCTACGTAGTAGACAAGGGGCCTTATTGCCAGGATTGTGGCCTCTGCGCGGACGTCTGCCCCACCCAGGCGGTAGACTTGGATCAAGAGCCCGTTGACAGAACAGTCCAGGTCGGGGCAGTCATTTTGGCCATTGGCTACAGCCTGACCGAGGTTGGCGAGTACGAGGAATATGGTTGGGGACGCTACCCCAACGTGATCCACAGTATGCAATACGAACGCCTGGCCAGCCGGTCGGGCCCTACCGAAGGCGTTGTCGTTCGCCCCTCTGATAACCAGATGCCCCAACGTATTGCCTGGCTGCAGTGCGTCGGCTCGCGCGATCAGAAGTATCCCTACTGCTCTTCCATTTGCTGTATGTACGCCACCAAAGAGGCGATGCTTGCCAAGCAACGCATCCCTGACGCGGAATGTCGCATTTTTATGATGGACGAGCGCGCCTTTAACAAAGAGTTCAACGCCTACTACAAACGGGCGAAAGAGGCGTTTGGCGTGGAATACGTGCGCTGCCGCGTTTCTTCTGTCAAAGAAGACCCCGAAACAAAGGACCTCATCCTGCGCTATATGCGGCTCGATACCCCCCAGGGCACAGGCGGCCAAATCGTTGAGGAACGATTCAATATGGCCGTGTTGTCGGTAGGAACACAACCACCGGCCCTGGCCAAAGCAACCGCCGAAGCCCTGGGCATCGAACTTAACCCTTATGGCTTTTGCGAGACGGACAAGTTCACACCGCTGCAAACCAGCCAACCGGGAGTCTACGTCTGCGGAACTTTCCAGTCGCCCAAGGAGATTGCGGAGACGATCATTGACGCAGCAGGGGCCGCCGGTGACGTGATGCGGTTGATGCGAGCCGATTTAGGTAAAGGTGAGTCGACTCGTGAATATCCATTTATATCGGATAACCGCTTTGGCGAGGAACGCGCCGTGGACGGTCAGTCCCCCCGAGTGGGCGTCTTCGTCTGCGACTGTCACCCCAGCATTGACAGCGTGGTGGATACGGCCGCGCTTCTCCGTTATGCTGCCAGCTTGCCCGACGTAGTTCATGCCGCCTCCATCGGTTACGGCTGCTTCGACGCAGGACAGATCCAGATTCGAGAGGCCATCGCGCAACACTGGCTGAACCGGGTGGTAGTCGTCGGATGCAGCCATCGCACCCACGAATCGCTCTTTCAGCGGACGGCCCGCCAGGCCGGCCTGAATCCGTACCTGGTGGAAATGGTCAACATCCGCGAGCATTGTGCCTGGGTGCACAGTGCCTATCCCCAGGCTGCGACTCGAAAGGCGAAGGAATTGCTGCGCGGCGGGGTCGAGCGCGTTCGCGTGATGACCCCGCTACGCAAACAGTCACTCAACCCGGCCCATCGGGCGCTGGTCATCGGCGCAGGCGTGGCGGGGATGACGGCCGCCTTGTCTATCGCCGACAGCGGCTACGACGTGACCCTGGTGGAGCGATCGGCCGAGCTGGGCGGCAACCTGCGCCACGTCTATTACGTAGCCGAAGGACAAAATCCCCAGCGGCTGCTGCGCGACCTGGTGAACCGGGTGCGCGGCCACGAGCGCATCGCTGTCTTCACCCGCAGCCAGTTGGTTGAGCAGGCTGGGTCAGTAGGCAGATTCCGCTCAGTCATTCGCACCTATCCAACCGGCCAGGACCAGCCGGTCGATTCCTGCGTGGAACACGGCGTGACCATCGTCGCTACCGGTGGCGAGGAATGGCGGGGAGACGCCTACCTGCTGGGCAGGAACAAGCAGGTTATCACCGAAATTGAGCTGGAAGATCGCATTGCCCACCGGCCAGAGACAATCGCCGAGATGAACCACG
>JAHELX010000595.1 GCA_024643945.1 Anaerolineales bacterium | reverse complement strand
CAGTAAGCGGGATTTCGAGGCCCAAATTGCCTACATCGAACACACCCCCCAGGTCCGGGATGTGCTGCTCTCGGGCGGCGACCCGCTGACCCTCAAGCCGAGCCTGCTTGACTGGCTGCTGGGTCGTCTGCGCGAGATTCCGCACGTTGAGATCGTGCGCATCGGCAGCCGGGTGCCGGTCTTTTTGCCGCAGCGTATCACCCAGGAATTCACCGATATGGTGAGGAAATACCACCCGCTGTGGCTCAACATCCACGTCAACCACCCCAACGAGATCACGCCCGAACTGGCTGCTGCCTGCGATCGCATGGCCGACGCCGGCATCCCGCTGGGCAATCAGAGTGTGTTGCTGGCCGGAGTCAATGACTCGGTGCACATCCAGCGCCAGCTCGTGCACGAGTTGGTGATGATGCGGGTGCGGCCCTACTATCTGTACCAGTGCGACCTGGTGCATGGGGCCGGTCACTTCCGCACCACCGTCAGCAAGGGCATCGAGATCATCGAAGGCTTGCGCGGGCACACCTCGGGCTATGCCGTGCCCCAGTATATCGTGGACGCGCCGGGCGGCGGCGGCAAGATACCCATCAACCCCAATTACCTGCTGGCGCAGTCGCCGGCCCACATGGTCCTGCGCAACTTTGAGGGGTACATCACCACCTACGCCGAACCAATGGACTACGACCCGACCGCCATCCGCCACCTGGAAGCCCAGGTGGCGCGCCGGCCTGAACCGGGGCAGGAGGGAGTGACGGCCCTGCTAGAGGGTCACAAGCTGAACATCAAGCCTGAACACTTTGATGAAATCCACCGCCGGGGCCGCCAGGGTGAGCATCGCCTCAGCGCCGACGCTCATAAGTGGCAGCCCTATGGCGTGGGGGATGAAGAGCCCGCTGAGCCCGTCGCCGAGGAAAAGGCCCCTGAGCCCGTCATCGAAGAAGAGACTCCTGAGCCGATCTTGGAAGGAAAATAGGCCCAACCAGCCGTTGAGATTGAAGTCATGTGACAACCCAGGTGCCTGGCACTTGTTGGCGCATTAAGGCGCAATACAGCGCCTGATGACGGCCCGAACCGGGAAAAGAGGTGTCAGGCACCTTCAGGTTGGGCAGTACCAGGCATTCTTGATTGACATCCAAGCCGGTAGACATGCTCAAGGAACAGTTTTACGACGCAAATTGCGTGAGGTTAAATTTCGCCGAAGTATTTTCTACTGGACGCCCGCTTGTTTTGCTTCATGGCGTAGCATCGGAATGGCAATCCTTTCTCCCGATATTCCCCGTGCTGACAGAACTATGTCACGTCTATGGCATCGATTTGCGAGGCCACGGGCGATCTAGCTGGGTCACAGACGGTTATCGCCTAATTGATTACGCTCAGGATATGTGTCAGTTTCTCGGTCAGCAGGTCAAACAACCCGCTGTATTGTATGGTCATTCGCTTGGTGCATTAATTGCGATTGCAGTTGCCGCTCAGTTGCCAACCCATGTCCTCGGGCTCATTTTAGGAGATCTTCCTCTTTACTACCGCAACACAACCCTCAAGGGGTCAAGCTGGTACAAGCCGTTTACAGAACTGCATTACGTCATCAGTTCGAAACAATCCGCTCAAGAAATCAATGACTACATGGCCGAGCACTATCCCAGCATGGATCCGGAGAGACGCAGGGCAAGAGCCGACTGCCTGTCCCGCGTCGACCCAGATGTGGTCGCCATGATTCTAGACCATCGCCATATGCTTGGCTACGATACGGATGCGTTGCTCCGGCAGGTCATCTGTCCAGTTTTGCTCTTTCAGGGTGATTCCGCCCTGGGAGCAGCGTTGAGAGATGAAGATGTTGTATATGCGATCAATCGACTCCGACACTGTGATGTGGTCCAGATGCGAGATGTTGGTCATGGCTTACCGCCAGATGACCTGCTATACAAAATAACCGATTTCTTGGCCTCGGTCTGAAGTGTGGGATGCGCCCGCCCGACAAGGCACTGGATATGCAACACCTTCGGCGGAGAGTGCCGCGGGGCAATGAGCTAACGAAACCCTGAGGGGACGGTGCGACTGCCAGCACCAGGGTAGTTGGGGACTCGGATGGCGTGGTATGGCTTAACTCCTTGTCCACAAAACCTTTAGGGGAGGGTCAGACATTCTTAGGGAGTCGTGGGCTAGCAATAGCTTTCTGCTACCCGACCAGCTAGATTGGGACGATTTTGGTATCCATAAGCGACAAACATGCTTACCCGATCTAATACTGTGATATATTCCAGTCGGCGGCTGACGCGCAGGTTGTTGGGCAACACTCGCCCTCGGAAACATGACCATTCAACAGGTAACCTCATTATGGAAGAAACGCAGCAACAATTCTCAGAAAAAGCCCAACGTTTATCGAATCTGTTACAGAGAATAACTGAGATTCTTCAGGTTGCAAACCGGCCTTACGAGTTAGACCAGTTACTTGACACCTCAGTTAACCTTATTCGCGACCAACTTGAGTGTTACTATGTCGGGTTATTTCTAGTTGATGATTCTCAACAATGGGTAGGGTTGCGAGCCGGGACCGGTGAGGCAGGGCAAATCATGATCAATTGGGGACACCCTCGCAAGATTAGTGATACTAGCTCAGTTGAAGGATGGGTTGCGCAAAATCGTCAACCCCTTATCATGTTGGATGTAGGTGAAGATGCCGTCTACTTTGGGAACCCAGCGTTACCTCACACTCGTTCTAGAATTGTTTTACCACTGATCGCTGAAGAACAAGTAATTGGTGTACTGGATATTCAAAGCGCGGAAGAAGCAACGTTTTGTCAAGAGGATATTGCATTGTTTCAACCTATAGCTGACCAGTTAGCGAATACAATTCGAATTATCCGTACCTAAGGGAACGTTGTGTCCAACAAGTTGCCCCAGTCGACTGCCTACGCTGCACGCGTGGCACAGGTAGTTGCGGTGGTCGTGGTGCTCAGTCGCGGGCTTGGTTGCACAGTCATCGGGGGTGGCTGGAGCGTGTGCTGTCAGGGTACCCAGCGGCTACATAGAGATCGATAGCCAGTTTCTTTGGGGTATCTCTAGCGGCTTAAGGCTTGAGTGTCTGGCTTGAAATGCTGTCTCGCCAGGGCGACCACGCCCAGGGTGATGACAAGCGGTATTCCAGTCAGAATGGCAAAATGATAGCCCTGGATAGGCAATCCCCCCAGAAACTCCATTTCTGTTGGGGGAAATTGCATCATTGAGAGGATATCGGAATAGCTGGATCTGAGGAGTGTCAGAAACGAAGAGAGGGTTATCAAGGCAAAGTAGACCAAAGAACCCCACCATGCCCAGGTTCGTTGTTTTATGGTCCCCCAGGCCAGACAAACCAAACACGCTATCGAGAAATCCAGGAGGAAGATTCCTTCGAGGCCAGATAGAAAGCGGCCAAAGAGCGGAAACATACCGTTGAAAAGAATGGGAATATGTAGCACAATGATGTAGAATAGGTACAAAGAGCCCAGCACAAGTATTGGCATAGGCAGTTTCTCAATCCAGTATGAGTTTGGGTCTTTGGCCTCAAAGGTCAATCTGACGTCCCGGCTTTGGTAGAAACGAATCAGCACTCCTGGGACTATCAGGTAAGACGAAGCCAACACGACAATTGTGACTATAGCAGCAATCGGAGAGATATCCTTGCTCGCACTGAGCACAAAGAATCCCACGACTGTCAGAGGTGCACCGACGACAAGCCAGGTCCAGAGCAAGGTCAAAGAAAGAGTCCTGGCCCAAAGGCGTGTTTTCAGGTGCCCGTAACCGAGGGGGATGAGCAATATCGCGATCAGGTAATAGCCAATAATCTGAGAGGCGATGTTGCCGAACATGAAGGAACCAAAACCAAAGCCCTCGTAATGGAAGCGACCACCTTCAGAGAAGAGGTAGAAGCAATACATCTCGACTGGCCCCAAGAAAGCAGTAGGGATACCGACCAATAGGAGCGGGACTCCGATAGCAGCAAGAACAAGGGTTCGGTCTCTGTAATCCATGAAGCCTCTCGCGTTAGTGTGAGAAGAAACGTCTAAGGACGTTCGTCTAGCCGGCCAATGTTACTTTTTGGCGGCATTACTAATGCGTAATTATATTAGGTATTGGTGAAATTGTCAAAGGTATGAAATGACGACACTTACGGTTACCTCATGTCAGGCCCCCATTGCGGATAGCATGTGCCAGAGTATTACCCATTACCTGGCCCCACGATTGGACATGCCCACGGCCTTCATTGGCGATGTCTC
>JAHELX010000594.1 GCA_024643945.1 Anaerolineales bacterium | reverse complement strand
AGCATAGCTGGCAGAAAATCCAGGATGACGGACGCTGTCGCGGCTTCGCCATGGGCTGCCGCATTATGCAAGGCCTCCTCTACCATGCGAAAGACGGCCACCTCTATGGGTGGAAGCAACTGACAGGGAATGCCTGTGACCTGCACATGGCAGGCGATTTCTGAACGACCTTGGAAGTCACTCGCATACTTCTTCAGGGCTGGAATCAGGCCCACAGCATCCAATATAGGGGGGTGCAGGTCGTAGATCGCGTGGCGGATCTCCCTTTCCATTTCCGTCAACATCTCACGGGCGGCGTGAAGCTTCTCGTGTGCCGCCGCTGCCGACCCCGATCCTACGGCTACCTTCGTCGCCTGCAGCTCGTAGCGGACAGCGGTGATAAGTTGCACGACCCCGTCATGCATGTCACGGGCGATCCGCGCGCGTTCTTGTTCCTGAACGCGGATGGTCTTGGCCAGCAACGACCGCAGTTGTTCGGCCTTCGCCGCAATCTCCTCTTCGGCCCTGGTCAAATCCCGGGTTCTGTCTTCGACCTGCCGCTCAAGTACTTGACTGAACTCCTTGACCTGCGTATGGAGTTCGGCGTTCTTGATGGCGATGGCCGCCGAATAGGCAAACAGGTTTAACAGAAAGAGATCGTCGCGGTCGAAGGGCCGCGTTTGGGACCCATTCAGGACAACAATTCCGCCCATGATCTGATCCTGCCACTTGAGAGGTGCACCTATGATCCTTGTATGCGGAGAGCCAGCGAAGATTTCGGCCCTTCCAGGCCAATTCGCATGATCATTCACAATCACAGGCTCGCCAGTCAAGATCACATGGCCAACGACACCTTCCCCAGAACGCAGCGTCACGCCAGCCCAGTCCCGCCAAGTGTTATAGTTGGCTACGTTATAGACCAGCCCTAGCTTGGCATCGTAGAGAGAGAGGGACGCGCCCTCCGCCCCAAGGAGGTAAACACCGCGGCGCAACAGAGCCTTTAGCAGTTCTGCCCTGTCGAGTTGCGAAATGATGTCAAGCGAGGTCTCGTGTAAGGCGACCATAGCATCGTATCGGTACCTGGTCTCCTGAAACAACCGAGCGTTCTCGATAGCAATACCTACCTGGTTCCCCAAGATTCGCAAGACGGTGACGTCTTCGTTGTCGAAAGCGTCACGCCGATCGTACTGCACGTCCAGCACTCCGATAATCTTGTCCCCAGCAATCAGCGGCACGGCCAATTCGGCCTTGGTTTCCGGCAGCATTTCTACGGCACGGTAACGCGGCTCCTGGCTGACATCGTTGCACAACAATAACTGTCCTGTGTCGGCCACCCACCCGGTGATGCTCTCTTGGCCGATCTTGAGCCGCAGGTTCCGCGCCTTGATCAACTCGGCAGACGGACCACTGGATTCTTTTACAACCAGTTCCCCTGCCTCTTCGTCCACCAACAACACATTGGTATAGTAGTAGCCTAACTTCTCTCCGATCAGCGTCACAATCTCGGTCAACAGGGAGTCGGGGTTGATCAGGGCTAGTGCCTGCTGTCCCACTAGGTTCACCGTCTCCAGGTGCACAGCGCGGCGACGGGCTTGCTCACGTAGTCGAGCATTCTCAGCTTGCATCTCCGCATTGGCAAGTGCAGCTTTCGCTGCCCAGGTAAGCACTAGCCAGGTCAGGGCAGACCCTGTCAGTCCCAAGAACAAGGCTCCACGGACTACTTGAGGGGCTTCAAGAACATGCGGGTTAACTATCACCTGCTCGAACAGTACGTATCCGACGCTAACCAAGGCCATTGTTATCGGGATTGCCCAGCGCAGACCGGAAATGAGGCCAACCCGCGTATGTTCCCGGTTCATTCCATTTCCCTCCCTGCCAGCAAACAAGCTGTAATCGACCTTATTCTCCTAGCACCTGCACCACGACTTCTCGCATTAGGGGGCCGTCGAACTCGGCAGAGAAGATACGATAGCGGCCTCCCCTACGATTGGAACCGAACACTACCTGGTGGCGTAGGCTACGCTCGCTCATGGTCAGCGAGACCCACCGGACTAAGAAGTCAGCGACGAGGTCATTGGGGTTGTCGAAGTAAGGGGTCGCGGTGTCTATATAGAGATTCAGTAGATCCGAATTTATGTGCGTGATACGTTGTTAGGCACAAGCTGGCGGGCTCGCCCAAACCTGGTAGGATTGCAAGTACTACCTAACAATTCAAGAAGGACAAGTCCAAGATGGATGATCTATTGAAATTGACCGATGAGGAAGCAATAATGGGACGTGCGCAAGTGGATCTTCAAGAGTACCTGCCCTTGGAGGCAGAAAATTATAAATGCACGACGGAAGACCCGGCAAATGTGTTGCTGGCTGTGGCGTCGGGAGTGACACGGCCGAGTCGGTCTGTGCGGACGTGGTTGGCACATCCGATGGGGACACCATCCGCAAATGCCTGAACGAGCAGTTGACGGCGGAAGTGTTGCCGGAATTGGAACGTTGTCTGAATGCTGCTCTGGCGGCAGAGATTGCGACGACTATTTGGCATCGCGCTCGGGACATCGCCATCGACTTCCACGATCGACCGTACTTGATCTCTCCCCCCACCAGGCGCGGCGGTTGTACCAGCACCATTTCGGGGTCGAAACCAGTTAACGATGCACGGGGCGGGTACGTGGCTGGACCACTTCCAAAAATCTGGCCTATCCTATCGCTTCTCGCTCATGGGTTTGAGTTTCTTCTCGCTGAACGTGTGGCTGCATCTGCGTTGGCTCTTCACTCAAATACCAGGGCGCAGTAGTTATTTTTTCTTCTCATAAACGTCGAGCATGGCAATCAGTACCTCGTTGATGAAGGTGTTGATTTGCTGATAGGTACTGATCAGGTCAACGCTGACCTTCTGTCCCATCGTCTCTGACATCTGAATCACGCCATCTGTCAAGAAGTCGTGAAAATATAGAAAGGCGCGAACCGCTTGGGTGAGGCTCAATTTGTTGACCAGAGAATGTTCGCCATACGAACGACCAAGCGCCCGGGCATCTTCCAGAACCGCTGGACGATCGGAAGGCTGGGTCAGGTACTGCATGACCATTGCCAGTAACCGGCGCCCCAACTCCCGATGTTCGGCCTTGTCCGTCTCATCGAAACGTTGGTACCAGTCCTGTTCGCTTAGCTTGCCCCCACTTACTTCAAGGCGCGTGCGCCCCAGCGCACTCTGCACCAACAGTTGAACGCCCGACGGCTGCAACGGCTCTGGCTCAAGCAGGGCTCGCACGTCGGTCTCAGCAAACCGGCGATGTCCTCCCGGGGTGCGAACAGTTGGGATTTTGCCCGAATCGGCCCACTGGCGCAGAGTGGAAGGATGCACACCAAGCATCTGGCTCGCCTCTTGCAAAGAAAGCCATTTTACATTGGGCGGAAGCGTCGAATCTTTGCCGGACATAATCACACCTCGTAGGGTATCCCCCTGCCAGATCATAGAGCCGGCAGGATACATTATAAAAGTTCCACGCCAAACCTAACATCTGATAAGGAAATTATACAATAATTTTAGCGTATCTGCAACAAGCAATTAGCAAGTGCTGTAGGGTACAATTGGGGTCACGACCCGATAGTGCCCCATCAAAGTGATCTTGATAAGACCGATTCAGCCACCATGGGCGTGGCCTTGGTATATCATAATCTCTGTGATGGGGTACTAGCCTGATTTGGCGACTTGCCTCAAATCCGAAGTACGCCCCCGGCAAAGCCCAGGGGTGTTCATATATCTGACGTCAAGGTTTTCAAAGCCGCTCTGTACGTCTGATACGCCCGCTGCCCAACCCGTAGGTCCCCTTCGGGGAATAGCACAAACCGAACCAGTTTGATCTCCGGGTGATCACGCAGGTAATCGATGGCCGTCTGCAGGGCGATTGGCGCAGCTTCTTCCATAGGGTAGCCATAAACACCGGTGCTGATGGCCGGGAAGGCCACGCTGGCGATGCCGTGCTTCGAGGCGAGTTGCAATGCATGCCGGTGGACACTGGCCAACAATTCGGCATCCCGCGGCGCGCCACGGTAGACCGGGCCTACCCCGTGGATGACATATTTAGCCTTCAGCCGATAGCCGCGAGTGAGACGCGCCTCGCCGACCGGACACCCCCCCAGCGTCCGGCACTCAGTCAGCAACTCCGGTCCGGCCGCCCGGTGAATCGCCCCATCCACGCCGCCACCGCCTAACAGGCTGGAATTGGCTGCGTTCACGATGGCCTCAGTCTCTTGCTGCGTGATGTCTCCTTCCACC
>JAHELX010000593.1 GCA_024643945.1 Anaerolineales bacterium | reverse complement strand
TGTTCTGAGCGCTTTATACGTTGTGGGCATTGGATTGGCTGGCTATTCTATATTCAACCGAAGGCCTACAGACGCCTGGCATCAGGTCGCCTAACATCGGGTGAAGCCGACGCCGCCCTCAGCGGCGGCCAAACGGGTTGCGCTTGCGGTGGTGCTTTTCGGCGAAGGCGCTTTGATCAGCAAAGGACGGCTTACCCATGCTGTTAGTATCAACGGGAGAAACCCATTGAAAAATCATACACTGGATAACAATAAACTAAATAGGATCTCAGACAGACGTAAGACTATATTATCAAACAACCAGGAATACTCACATGAAAGCAATTGTATGCACAAAATATGGACCGCCGGAGGTTCTTCAGATCAAAGAGGTGGAAAAACCTACTCCCAAGCATAGTGAAGTACTCATAAAAATCTTCGCGACAGCAGTAACAGCAAGTGACTGTATAGTCCGGGGTTTCAAAGTTCCTATCAGTTTTTGGCTCCCGATGGGACTAGCGGTAGGTTTTACGAAACCGAGACAATCCATACTCGGGATAGTGTTAGCTGGAGAAGTTGAATCTGTAGGCAAAGATGTAAAATCATTTAAAAAAGGTGGCAGGGTTCCTGTATCTAATTCTCTTCCCACTCAGTATCTTCGGCATGCTGTATGTTCCCTCCATTCTTATTGTGCCCGGAGATGCCGCAACAACAGCCAATAATATCATGGCTTCTGAATCGCTATTCCGTCTCAGCATTGTGAGCGCTCTAATCGTCCAGATAGTCAATATGTTGGTGGTTCTACTTTTATACAAGTTACTCAAACCAGTTAACAAAAACATTGCTTTGCTTATGGTAATCTTCCTTCTGGTCGGTGTCCCTATCGCGATGCTCAATCAGCTTAACCAATTTGCTGCCCTACTACTCCTGAGCGGTGCTGACTACTTGACAGTATTCACAGCAGATCAGTTGCAAGCTCTGGTACCCCTATTTCTTGATTTGCACGAACATGGGATTAATAGCGCCGGTATATTTTGGGGCCTTTGGCTATTTCCCATGGGTTATTTAGTTTTCAAGTCGGGTTTCCTTCCCAGAATTCTGGGCGTCTTGTTGATGATTGGATGTTTTGGCTATCTGATCGATTCTGCTACATTCTTTCTATTTCCCAACTTCGATGCGTCAATTGCCCAGTTTACGTTTATTGGGGAATTGTTACTTCCCTTGTGGCTCTTGATTAAGGGTGTAAACGTCGAGCAGTGGGAAAAACGTGCTCTTGAATCTGCCTGAATATACCCTTGCCGAAGGGATAGGGACTTCGTTCATTAGGTTTTGCAAACTTATAGGATAGATTGTCGTAAACTATTCTGAAAATGACCGAATCAAAGTAATATTGGAGGAATACTTATGAAAGCAATTGTATATGAAAAATATGGTTCACCCGATGTTCTTGAATTAAAAGAAGTAGAAAAACCTACCCCTAAGGATGATGAAGTCTTGATAAAAGTTCATGCGGCATCTGTAAATGCATACGGACTTAGAAATCGCTGTCTAATCATTGTTCTATCTGCTGGTTGACGAGGTGTGGAGCTATTTCTTCCCAAATGCGTCCACTTTCATATGGCACGGTCCAATCACAAGAAGGAGGTTGATCATGAAAGTGGAACGAGCAAGCGCCAGTATCCAATCGGACCGCTGGTCCTATCTCTGGCTGGCCATCGCAACGCTGCTAGGTTTTTTCTGGGTGATACCGCTGACTACCTGGCTGTCGCCCATCTTTATGCTGCGCTTTATGCGCACGCAGAAGGTCTGGCGCGGCTTCATCCTGGTCTGGCTGTCGACCTTCGTGACGCTCGGTATTACCCTGCGTAACATGTTGCCCCTCCCGTCGCCCATGTATCTCCCCACTATAGCATTCAGCGCGTTGACGGTCGGCGCCTTACCCTTCCTGGCTGACCGGCTGCTAGCCCACCGGTTGAAGGGCTTCGCCGCCACGCTCGTCTTTCCCTTGGCCGCATTGATCGCTCGCGGACAAGAAATCGCCCGCCAGGAAGGTATTTACCTGGCGATGCCGATCGGCACCGAGTACCAGGACGGCCGCCCGTTCGAGAACAAACTCATCGTCGTTGATCCTGCCGGCCAAATCGCGCTGGAACACTACAAATATGGCGGGGCAGCGATTGAGGGGTTCAAGCCCGGCGACGGCGTCCTGCGCACAGTGGAAACCCCGTTCGGCACACTGTCGGGCATTATCTGCTGGGACACCGATGCAGCAGGTTGAGATCCGGGTGAAGGGGCAAATTGAAGAGCATTGGGCGGACTGGTTCGAGGGCTTGACGATCACCCACACTGACCAGGATGAGACTCTTCTGAAGGGCTCGGTCGTGGACCAGTCGGCACTATATGGATTACTGGCGAAGACGCGGGATTTGGGGTTGGCGCTTATATCGGTGAACTGCACGGAGCTTGAAGATTAGTGGGTATCATAATTTCCTCGTCAGGGAAGAAAGAGGTAGAATGATGCGATCCTGATGACCAAGGAAGGACCGCATTTGCATTCAAGCCCTATTCGTTACCTCTATCCGATTGCCCTGGCCCACCTCACGATTGAGCTGTGCAACAATTATCTGCCGGTCGTCTATCCCATTCTGATCACCAGTATGGGGTTGTCGTATGCCCAGGTGGGGCTGGTCACGCTGGTGTCCAGCGTCGGGGCAACACTGTCCCAGCCCCTCTTCGGATATGTGAGCGACCGCTGGGGAGCCCGGCGCATTATCTTGTTCAGTGTCCTCTGGATCGGGACCCTGATGGGTTTGGTCGGCCTGTCCGGTAGTTATTGGTTGCTGGTATTGCTGGCGGGTCTGGGCAGCCTGGGCTCGGCCGCCTTTCACCCGGCTGGGGCAACCGCTGTCGCGTCCACTAGCAGCACCCGACGCGGGGCAACCCTCTCTCTTTTTTCGGTGAGCGGTACACTGGGATCAGCCCTGAGCCCACTCTGGATCACCGCCGGCATCAGTTGGCTGGGACTGCCAGGAACGGCAATTCTGATCCCGACGGTCGCGCTGGCCGGCCTGCTGTTGTATCGCCAATGGGGTTGGGCGGGCCAAGCCGGGGGGAGCTCATCCGTAACGGCACGGCCGGCAACCCACACCCAGAACCCCGGCCAGAAGGGCTCGCTGGTAGCGCTGGTGTTGGTGGTGTTGATGGTGATGTGTCGATCCTGGTTTCAGCTCAGCCTGGCCACTTATCTGCCGGAATGGATGCAGAACCAGGGCTGGTCGCTGGTGGCAAGCGGGCAGATGCTGACGGCCTTTCTCGTGGCTGTGAGTATAGGGACGTTGATAGGGGGAACTTTGTCGGATCGGATCGGCCGCTGGCAGGTGGTAGCCCTGAGCCTGGGTCTGCTGGGGCCAATGCAGTGGCTGTTTATGGGCGCATCGGGCTCTGCACAGACATTGCTGGTGGGGCTGGTAGGCATCCTGTTGGGATCCACGTTCCCCGTGACCATTGTCATGGCTCAGGAGGCCTGGCCGCAGGGCGTGGGGCTCGCCTCAGCGCTGGCTATGGGGTTGGGTTGGTTGCCCGGCGGACTTGGTGCTTCGTTCACCGGCTTCGTAGCTGATCAAACCTCACTGGCGACGGCCCTGCAATGGTTGGTCATTGCGCCGGCACTGGGGCTCGCCTGTGCACTGATCTACGCCCTGGTATGGACCAAACACGGCAAGGATGGATAGATCGTAAGCAAAGCCGGCCTGCGTGAAGCGCAAGTGGGAAGCAGTGCACATTTACGGCTGATTTCTTTCACTCCGTCAGAATTTCCACCTCGGCATTCATCCCGGGGCGCAGGTTGAGCTGCGTGGGCTCCAGGTCAATGAGCAGGGTATAGGTCGTGTCGCCCTGCTGCACCACGGCGACGGGGGAGATGATGGCTACGCGCCCACGCAGTTCCTTGTCGCGAAAGGCAATCACCCGTACGATGGCTTGCTGCCCCACTCGCACGCGCCCGATGTTCAATTCACCCACGTTGCGCGTCTCGACGCGCCAGCGGGTAGTATCCAGCAGTTCAACCACAGGCACACCCGGCGCGCCCCATTCCCTCGGACTGAGGTATACCGCCGAGACCGTGCCATCAAAGGGGGCCAGCAGTTGGGCGCGAGAGAGGGCCAGTTGAGCCCGCTCCAGGGCCGTGCGCGCCTGCCCCACCCGCGCCTCAGCGACGGCCACGTCCTCGGGCCTGGCCCCAGCTTCTTTGAGCTCCAACTGCGCTTGAGCCATGGT